>NZ_CABVDF010000164.1:0-6365 GCF_902497045.1 uncultured Blautia sp.
GGAGATTCGTATTTTAAGATTTAGAGCCTAAAAATCGGTATTAACCGATAGCCCCTTTCCATGTTCCGTCAGCAGAATAAACTGCTAGTCTTCTTTTGACTCAAGGCTGGTTCCATCCGGAACTTCTATTAAACCTATCTGATAAAAAATAGGATACAGATAGGATACACCACGTATGTCTCCAAGAGATTTCGGTCCTTTCATAAACGGAATTTTCCCTTGTTCTTTTTGACTTTTTAAAACATTCTGAAATACTTTTAAAACGGAACTCCAGGACAAACTTTTACTGTTTTTTCTGCGGTCAATAAACAATTCTTTTGTATAATTTCCATCCCGTCCAGTCTTTAATGTATAAGAAAAAGGCAGTCCGGACAAAGTATAAAATGGATGGTTCTGAAAAGCGATCAATGTTCTCCATAAGGTTTCTATTAACTCCTCTTCATTTCCCGTTTTTATCTGGCTGCACAAAGCATTCACAGCTTCTTTTTTCTGATCAACAGAATATGAAATACTGCAGTTTTCTGTTCTGCTCATCTTTTGCCTCAAGTCCTTTCTTTATCTTTCTGCGGGTAAACATATCGTGCACGGTTATCCAAGCATTTAAGCACACATAAGCCGGATCTCTCCGGCTTATGCAAATGGTTTTATCTATATTTTTTTAAGATCTCATACATTTCTTCAAACTGCTCTTCCATTTCTTTTACCAGACGGAACTGTGTTCTTGCACGAACAAGATTGTGCTCAGGATAAGCTGTTTTAAAATACACATCTCCCTGAAGGAAATCTGCCAGGAAGCGCATACCGCACTCTAGAGTCATCAGCCGCGCTCCCCATGGAAGGCTCTCTGTTTCTGCCGGAGTCAGTACATCGTTCGCCATCTCCAGATAACCCTTTACATAAAGCTCGTAAAGATGGATATCAAAATGCACCTTATCCAGATCCGGTTCATCCTCTTCGGCAGTAGAGGCTCCAAAACGGATAGAATCACCGAAATCATTGGCAGCAAGGCCGGGCATAATGGTGTCCAGGTCAATAATACACAGACCTTTTCCTGTATCCCCGTCAAAAAGAATATTATTCAGCTTGGTATCGTTATGAGTTACACGCAGCGGAAGAATTCCTTTCCGGAGCTGTTCCATCAGGACTCCGCAGTCCTTTTCACGGGAAAGCACAAAATCTATTTCCGGACGGCATAAACGTGCACGATTCTTTACATCTTTTCGAACTGCCGCCTCAAAATCATGAAATCTTTTTACGGTATCATGAAATTTCGGGATTGTCTCATAAAGACTTTCTGCAGGATAATCTCCCAGCTGCATCAGGAAATGGCCAAAGCTTCTGGCTGACTGGTAAAACTGTTCCGGACGTTCCACCTGCTGATAACACACAGAATTCGGAACATAGTGCAGACAGCGCCATGGCTGACCCTGATCATCCTCAAAATAAGTATCTCCGCTTTTTGTTTTAATATAAGACAAGGTTTCTCTGTCCAGGTCACCGCCTTCTTTGCGGATCACATCACGGAGATACTCCGTCACTCCAAAAATGTTCTCCATTACCTGTGCAGGGTTTTTAAATACATTAATATTTACACGCTGCAGCACATAAAGGGGTACGTCTGTCCCATCGGAATCCGGCATATAAACCGCATATGTCTCATTAATATGGCCCTCTCCAAAAGGCTTCACATAGCTGCACTGAGGACCAAAACCAAAAGCATAGACCGCATCCTCAAGACAGCGGCTGTCTGCGCCCTCGATTTTTCTTCTGGTAGAAAAAATCACCTCACCGGCCTCTACTTTTCTGCCGGATTCAATGGTGCAGTTAGCTTTTACAATACTTCCCAGGCATACGTGCGCGCCAGCACACACAACCGAATCATGATCCACAACTGCTCCGCTGTTGATCAGAGCCGCACGTTCAATTCTTGTATGTGTATTTACTACGGCTCTCTGCATAATAAAGCATCCCTGTTGGATCACAGCGCTGGGGCTTACGACTGCAGACGGATGAATGATTGCAGGAACCTCATAGCCTTCTTCGATCAGCTTATCTGTCCACTGGAGGCGTGTCCTGTTATTGCCAAATGCAGCCACTGCCACCGGATATTCCGAATGAAGAAGTATGTAATCACAGCACATACCGATTACATCTTCCCCTTTTGCAGCATCATCCAGAAAAACCACCTTTTTATAGCCCAGCTGCAAAGCTGTCTCCTTTACCATCTGGCCAAATCCGCCGGCACCAAGGATCAATAAAGTTTCCATATCTGTCTCCTTCTTCTCATTTGCATTTTCACAGGCTCGCAGCTTCAGGAGTATATTAAATTTTGTCAAAACATCTGCGGCCTATACATGATATGATTGTAACAGAATCCATCAAAAAAAGACAGAGGTTTTTGTAAGGAGTTTTACCATGCATTTTCCACACAAGTATGGAGTTTCATTTTTCAGGCTAATGAAAAACGATTTCTGTAATGGCAAACAGATCTTTCCCTTAAAATTTTGTGTTTTTTTCTGTTAAATCTCTTATTTCTTCGATTACCGGTCTTCTTACTTTTTTTCGTGTCATTTCCAGGATATGCAGGGGTGTGATATCTATAGCCCTGCATTTTACCGGATCTTTGCGCAGATATTTCTGAAGTACATGAAACAATTCATCCTGATGATCCGGATTCGACATATTAATAAAGTCAATCAATATGATCCCTGAAAGGTTCCGAAGGCGTATCTGTCGTGCAATTTCTCCGGCAGCCTCCAGATTGATTTTACGGTATGTTTCTTCTGCTTTCTTTTTGCCGGTATATTTCCCGCTGTTCACATCAACAGAAACAAAGGCCTCCGTTTGCTGAATAACAAGAAAACCGCCGCTTTTCAGCCAGATTTTTTCCTGCTGAACTTCCTCCAGAGCATGTTCTATCCGGTACAATTTGCAAAGTGGAAGAAGCTTATCTTCATAAAACCTTAATTTAGTCAGATCTTCCGGACGGAAATCCTGAAGATATCTCTGTAATCGTTCGTATACCTCCGGAAGATCTGTGACGATTTCCTCCAGATCACGGCTGTACACATCACGAACAGCTGCAAGATAAAAAGGTTCTGCCTCATAAAGAAGGCTGAAACAGGTACGGTTTCTTCCAAGCACTGCAACTTTTTGATAGAGTGTTTTTAAAAATGCAAGTTCGTGAAGAAATTCTTCTTTTTGTGCCTCTGCACTATTAGTCCTTGCTATGATTCCATAGCCTCGATCCTTTTGCTCACGTTCCGGTTCCAGCCATTTATTAACTACAGATGCTTCTTCTTTTGTAAGTTTTCCTGAAAAACCAATTTTTTTATTTCCTGTGGTAAGAACCAGATATTTACCGGTAAAATTCAGATTTGTAGTCAATGCCGGAAGCTTTCCCTTCATGGCATCCCGGCACACCTGAACCAGAAGCTCGTCTCCTGGACGTAAAGATGAGCTGTCTTTCCGTCCTGCAGTAAAAATAGCATCTGTGGCCTGATCCAGAGGAAGGTATCCTGTAATTCCCTCTCCAAACCGAACAAAAGCAGCTTTAATATTAGAGGCAATGTTTTCCACCTGTCCTACATAGATATTGTTCAGGATACTTTTTTTTCCTGATGCTTCCAGGCGGAGTTCCATGACACTCTGCCCTTCTGTAATGGAACAGACAATACAGGGGCACCCATGAACAGAAAGCTCTGTAATGATCAGCCGGCTCAAACCTCTTCCCCCAAATCTTCCAGTGGAACAAAGCGAGGACTGTTATTCTCTCCTGCATCTGCATAAACTTCTCTTCTTTCGATAAGATATGCAAATTCCTGCGGCTCTTCTCCCATCCACTTCATAAAGGTATCCATAACCAGTTCCGGTTTTGTATAGTTTGAGCTTGCAGAAGCCAGCTGCATAAAGATTCCATCTTCCTGAATTTCTGCCTTATAAATAAACGGACGAATATCCACCGTCTTTTCACTGCGTTTTGTCTTTTTTGTAACAATAATCTCATTCTGATCAAGAAATTCTGTGAACTTTTCTTTCCATGAGGAAGCCGGTTCTTTTCCTTCCCGAAAAGAAACATAATAGTCTGCCGCGGCAACCAGAGCCATAGCTGTACTTGCTTTTCCATCTTCTACCTGACGGACAGAGCATACGGTTACTCCCTCTACCATTGTTTTATTCAGGCGCTGCTGAATTTCTGTGGTTGGCATTGTCTCGGTCAGTTCCATATCGAAATATTCTCCAAGACTGGTGGTTCCAACACCAAGAGGCGCTGCAAAGGACATGATCATATGAGGACTGTACCCTCCGGAAAAAGCAACCGGAAGCTCTGCTCTGCGAATGGCCTTCTGGAAATACCGCATAGTGTCCAGATGGCCTACAAATTTCATATATCCTGTTTTTGTAAATTTAATTCTTACCTTCAAAGCATACACCTCCTTCATATTTTCGGGCACCGCAGCCAGAGCACCTCTGACGGCAGTTAGGCGTCACTGTTTCATTCTTCGCCTGATTCCATTCACGGATCAGGAATTCTTTTGTTACCCCTGCATCAATAAAATCCCATGGAAGGATTTCATCTGTATTTCGCTCACGAAGGGTATAAAATTCTATATCCATACCTGTCTCGGCAAATGCTTCTTTCCAGATCTCATAATGGAAACTTTCTGACCATGCATCATAAAGGGCACCTTTTTCGTAAGCCTTCAGGATAACATCTGCGCTTCTCCGGTCGCCTCTTGCAAGGAAACCTTCCAGAACAGTTACATCCGGTTCATGCCAGTTATAACGGATACTCTTCTGGTTCAGCTGAGAACGGATCTCATTTTTTACGATTTTTGCTTTTTCTATAAATTCTTCCTCCCGGTACATAGGAGCCCACTGGAAAGGAGTAAATGGTTTTGGCACAAAAAAGGATGTACTTACATTGATCTGAACCTTTCCATTTCGTTTATCTTTTGGAATCTCGTAATAACGTTCTGCGATCTTCTCTGCAAGATGGGCGATCCCTTTCATATCTTCCTCAGTTTCTGTGGGAAGTCCAAGCATAAAATAAAGCTTTACGCGGTTCCAGCCGCCTTCAAAAGCTTCTCCGGCTCCGTGAAGAATATCCTCTTCCGTAAGCCCCTTGTTGATTACATCACGGAGACGCTGAGAGCCGGCCTCCGGTGCAAAAGTAAGACTGCTCTTTTTCACATCCTGTACCTTGCTCATAACATCCAGTGCAAAGGCATCGATTCGAAGAGAAGGCAGAGAAATATTTACCGCTTTCTCACGGAATTCATCAATCAGGAACGTAACCAGTTCCTTCAGCTGAGTGTAATCGCTGGAGCTTAAAGAACTTAAAGAAATCTCTTCATGCCCTGTGTTTTTCAGCATAGTACGTGCTGCTTTTTTTAAGGTCTCCACATCACGCTCTCTGGTAGGACGATAAATCATTCCCGCCTGGCAGAAACGGCAGCCCCTGATACAGCCTCTCTGAATTTCCAGAGTCACACGATCCTGAGTTGCTTTGATAAAAGGTACTACCGGAGATTCCAGTACATTATAATCCTTTTCCATATCCACGATCAGCTGCTTTTCTACTTTTTCAGGAGCTTCCGGTCTGTTTGGCATAAAAGAGGCAATCGTTCCGTCTTCTTTATAGGCTACATCATAAAAAGAAGGAACATAAATACCAGGAACCTGAGCCGCTTTTTTCAGAAAATCTTCTTTGCTTCCGCGTGCTTTTTTATTTTCTATATAAGCATCAAACAAAGCGTTATAAGAAATTTCTCCTTCTCCAATATAGAAAAGATCAAAAAACGGTGCCAGAGGTTCTGGATTATACGAGCAGGCTCCTCCTCCGATCACGACAGGAAAATCCTCACCTCTTTCTTCTGCTTTCAGAGGAATCCCTGAAAGATCCAGAAGCTGAAGTACATTTGTGTAACACATCTCATAACCCAAAGTGATTCCAAGCATATCAAAATCTTTTACCGGATCCTGGGACTCCAGGGCAAAAAGAGGGATATTCTGCTCTCTCATCAGCTTGTCCAGGTCAGTCCATGGAGAAAACAGACGTTCACACCATATGTCCTCTCTTTTATTAAAGCTGTCATAAAGGATCGCCATCCCCAAATTGGACATTCCAATTTCATACACGTCCGGAAATGCCATACAAAACCGAAGATCCACCTTATCTTTATCTTTCATGACAGAATTAACTTCCCCACCAATATACCGGGCAGCCTTATCAATCTTTAGTAATATTTCATCGTTTAATGCAAGTTTTCTCATATAGCTCCTTTCGCTTTTTATGCATTTTTTAGGCGTTTGCGAAACGCCACAAGCCGCATAAATACGGCATTTTAACTTTTATAAAACAA
>NZ_CABVDF010000165.1:0-6354 GCF_902497045.1 uncultured Blautia sp.
AGAATAAAGGTACTTTACATACAGGAAAAAACATGTTAAAATAAGCAACTGTGATATATTTTCATATCCTTGCTCTCTGACAGTACAGAGGGCCATAATGACCATAAGGAGGTAAAAAGCATGAACAAGTACGAGTTAGCATTAGTTGTGAGTGCCAAAGTTGAGGATGAAGTACGTGATGCAGTAGTAGAGAAAGCAAAAAGCTACATTACACGTTACAATGGCACAATCACAGAAGTAGAAGAATGGGGTAAGAAAAAATTAGCTTACGAAATTCAGAAAATGCATGAAGGCTTCTACTATTTCATTCAGTTTGAAGCAGACGCAGAGTGTCCGGCGGAAGTAGAAAGACATGTACGCATTATGGACAATGTATTAAGATACTTAGTCATTCGTAAAGACGCATAATCTTTTTACAGAAAGTGGATTTTAGAAAGCACCATTAAGAAACCCGTTCACTTACTGAAAAGAGAGGTATAATAATGAACAAAGTAATTTTAATGGGACGCTTAACAAGAGATCCTGAGGTTAGATATTCCGCAGGTGAAAATGCCCTGGCTATTGCCAGATATACGCTGGCAGTTGACAGAAGATTCCGTCGTGACGGAGAAGCAAGTGCTGATTTTATCAGCTGTGTGGTATTCGGACGCGGAGCAGAGTTTGCAGAAAAATATTTCCATCAGGGAATTCGTATCGTGGTCAGCGGCCGTATTCAGACCGGAAGCTATACCAACAGAGAAGGACAGAAGGTGTATACAACAGAGGTTGTTGTTGAGGAGCAGGAATTTGCAGAGAGCAAAGCTGCAAGCGACAATTATGCCGCATCCCATCCGCAGCAGAACACAGCACCATCTATGCCCAGCCCGAGCGCTGCAAGTGCAGACGGCTTCATGAATATTCCTGACGGAATTGACGAGGAGCTGCCATTTAACTGAGAAATCAGTAAAATGACATGCGCAAGATCAGATTGAAAAAAATAGGAGGAAACTATCATGGCTTACAATAGAGGCGAAAGACCGGACTCTCCCATGAAGAGAAGAGGCGGACGCAGAAGAAAAAAAGTTTGCGTATTCTGCGGTAAAGAGAATAACGAGATCGATTACAAGGATGTAGCAAAACTTAGAAAATATGTTTCTGAGAGAGGAAAAATCCTTCCGAGAAGAATCACAGGCAACTGTGCAAAACATCAGAGAGCTCTGACTGTTGCTATCAAGAGAGCACGTCACCTTTCCCTGATGCCATACGTTCAGGACTGATTTAGAGATCAAACACCGCTGTCATTAATTGTGACAGCGGTGTTTTTTTCACTAATTATGGGAAAGCGGGTTATTGTTCACACGGTACTATTTCGCAGTAACCGTAAGGAAGGAGCCGGCGACGGAGTTTCTTTTTTAAATCATATGGCAATATGGCAGAAAATCTGGTATAATAAAATGCGTTGGAAGAAAACTCAGCACGAGAAAATGAAAAAAGAATGGTAATGAAGATTATGGATGGTAAATTTAAGTTAAAAGGTCACCTGAAATATCTGACCAGATGGCCGTTGTATCTGACAGCTCTTCTGGTCATCGTAAACGCTGCAGTTTATGCGATAGAGGTAAAAGCCGGAGCAGTGATGACTGTGGGTATACTGATCTATATGGTCTGCGCTGCAGGGATTTTCTTTTATCACAGACCTCAGATGTTTAATGATCTTGTGGCTTTTGCCAGTCAATATGAGTTCCTTGAAAAAAGAGTCCTGGAAGAACTGGCTCTGCCGTATGCGATCATGGATATGGATGGTCGGATGATCTGGTGCAACCGGGTATTTGCAGAGCTGACTGGCAAGGATCAGTTTTACAGAAAAAATATCAGCACGATTTTTCCGGATATTACAAAGGAGAAGCTCCCTGTTTCTGGAGAAAATGAAATTTCTGAGATAAGCACTCAGGCGGGAGATCGTATCTACAGGATTTCCATGCAGCAGGTAAGGCTGGGAGAAGCAATGGTACACTCAGAAGTTCTGGAGGGGCTGTCAGAGAATACAAGTCTGATCGCGATGTATCTGTACGATGAAACAGAACTTAGAGAATATATCCAGGCAAATGAAGACAATAAACTGGTAGTTGCGCTGGCCTATCTTGATAACTATGAAGAAGCTCTGGAAAGCGTGGAGGATGTAAGGCGCTCTCTTTTGATTGCTCTGATAGACAGAAAGATCACAAAATACTTTTCAAATTACGACGGTCTTGTAAGAAAACTGGAAAAGGATAAGTATTTTCTGATCATGCGCCAGAGTTCTCTCGAGACGTTAAAAGAACAGAAATTCCATATCCTGGAAGAGGTTAAGACCGTTAATATCGGAAATGAAATGACAGTTACGTTAAGTATCGGTATCGGTCTTAATGCGGCTACGTATCTTCAGAATTATGAGTACTGCCGTATTGCTATAGAGATGGCTCTTGGGCGGGGCGGTGATCAGGTTGTTATTAAAAATGGTGACAATATCTCCTATTTTGGAGGAAAAGCACAGCAGATGGAAAAGACAACCCGTGTGAAAGCCCGTGTGAAAGCCCAGGCTCTGAAGGAGTTTATGAGTACCAAAGAGCGTGTAGTAGTCATGGGCCATAAGATCACGGATGTAGATGCTCTGGGAGCCGCCATTGGTATCTATAGAGCGGGCAAGACTCTTGGAAAGCCGGTTCATATTGTAGTAAATGACCCTTCCACATCTATCAGACCTTTGATGGCAGGGTATCTGAATAATCCGGATTATGAACCATCAATGTTTATTGACAGAGAACAGGCGATGGAGCTTGTGGACAATAACACAGTAGTAGTGGTTGTGGATACCAACAAACCAAGCTATACAGAGTGCCAGGAGCTTCTTTATATGACAAAGACCATTGTGGTACTGGATCATCATCGAAGAGGAAATGAGATCATACAGAATGCGGTTCTTTCTTATGTAGAACCTTATGCGTCATCTACATGTGAGATGGTGGCGGAAATTCTGCAGTATTTTTCAGATGATCTGCGTCTGCGGAATATAGAGGCAGACTGTATTTATGCAGGTATCATGATCGATACCAATAATTTTATTACGAGAGCCGGTGTACGTACTTTTGAAGCGGCTGCTTTCCTGCGCCGCAGCGGAGCAGATATGACTAGAGTACGCAAGCTTCTTCGTGATAATATCGAGTCATATAAAGCGAAGGCAGAAGCTGTCCGTTCAGCAAGTATCTATAAAGAATGCTTTGCTATTGCAAAATGCCCAAGTGAAGGACTGGAAAGTCCTACTGTAGTAGGAGCACAGGCTGCAAATGAGCTTCTGAATATTTCCGGCGTAAAAGCTTCATTTGTACTGACACCTTATAATCATGAGGTATACATCAGTGCCAGAGCAATCGATGAGGTGAACGTACAGGTTATGATGGAAAAAATGGGTGGAGGCGGTCATATCAATATCGCGGGAGCCCAGGTCAAACTGCCTATTGATGAGGTAGAAGAAATGTTAAAGAAGATCATTGATGAAATGTATCAGGAAGTAGAGGAGAAAAAATGAAAGTAATTTTATTGGAAGATGTAAAATCTCTTGGAAAAAAAGGACAGATTGTAAATGTCAGCGACGGTTATGCACGAAATATGATCCTTCCAAAGAAACTGGGAGTTGAGGCAACTCCAAAGAATCTTAATGATCTGAAACTCCAGAAAGCAAATGAAGAAAAGGTGGCACAGGAAAATCTGGAAGCTGCTCAGGCATTTGCAAAGGATTTGGAAACAAAAGAAGTGATCCTTACTTTAAAGGTTGGAGAAGGCGGCAGGACATTTGGCTCCATATCTGCAAAAGAAATCTCAGAGGCGGCAAAAAACCAGCTGAATCTTGATCTTGACAAAAAGAAACTGCAGCTGGATGGTCCGATCAGAAATCTGGGCGTAACGCAGGTTCCGGTAAAACTTCATCCGAAGGTAACAGGAAGTCTGAAGGTATGGGTTAAAGAGGCATAGCATGGAGGTTGTAGCAGTATGGAAGAAGCACTGATCAGAAGGATACTTCCTCATAGTATTGAGGCAGAACAGTCTGTGATCGGCTCCATGCTTATGGACAGAGATGCTATCCTGGTGGCATCAGAAATTTTGACAAGTGATGATTTTTATCAGAATCAGTACGGCGTTATTTTTGATGCGATGGTTGAACTATGCAATGAAGGGCAGCCGGTTGATCTGATCACGCTTCAAAACCGCCTAAAGGAAAAAGATCTTCCACCGGATATCAGCAGCATGGAATATGTCCGGGAACTTCTGGCAGCAGTACCAACATCTGCAAATGTAAAATATTATGCAAATATCGTAAGTGAAAAAGCTTTGCTCCGTCGTCTGATCAAGGCAACGGAAGAGGTTGCAAATAACTGCTATCTGGAAAAGGAAAGTACAGAAACACTTCTGGAAGAAGCTGAAAAGAAGCTTTTCAGTATTTTGCAGAGAAGTATTGGCGGTGATTATGTTCCAATCCAGCAGGTTGTTTTGAACGCCATCAATAATATTGAAAAAGCGTCCAAGCTAAAAGGAAATGTAACCGGTATTCCTACAGGATTTGTAGATCTTGACTATAAAACATCCGGTATGCACCCCTCAGATCTTGTTCTTATCGCTGCCCGTCCATCTATGGGAAAAACAGCATTTGTACTGAACATTGCCCAGTATATGGCTTTCCGGAAAAATGTCACAGTTGCCATATTCAGTCTGGAAATGTCAAAGGAACAGCTGGTTAACCGTCTTCTTGCAATGGAATCGCATGTGGATTCTCAGAACATGCGTACCGGAAATCTGAAAGATGAGGACTGGACAAAGCTGGTAGAGGGAGCTGATATTATTGGCCGTTCCAATTTGATCATAGATGATACACCGGGTATCAGTATTGCAGAAATGCGTTCGAAATGTCGTAAATATAAGCTGGAACATAATTTAGGAATAATTATGATCGACTACCTGCAGCTTATGAGCGGAAGCGGAAAGTCCGATTCCAGACAGCAGGAGATTTCAGATATTTCCCGTTCCCTAAAGGCACTGGCCCGTGAGCTTGGAGTACCGGTGATTGCACTGTCACAGTTAAGCCGTGCAGTGGAACAAAGACCGGATCACAGACCGATGCTTTCCGACCTTCGAGAATCAGGAGCAATCGAGCAGGATGCCGATGTGGTTATGTTTCTTTACAGAGATGATTATTACCATAAAGATACAGAAAAAAAAGATATTGCGGAGGTTATCATAGCAAAGCAGAGAAATGGTCCTATTGGAACGATAGAGCTTGTATGGCTGCCGCGGTATACTCAGTTTGTAAATATGAAAAAATAAATCTTTATATAAAAAACCGGAGCTTTGGAAGTTATCTGAACTTTTGAACGCTTCGGTTTTTTGCAGGATAGGGAGGATTCTGTCGAACGCTTTAGGTTGAAATCCATTTATACTCTGCTATAATTTATTTTGTAGGAGGTGTGGTATGGAGACAAGATATACAGTCAGACAGGCAGCAGAAATGACAGGTATCAAGGCTTATGTTATGCGTTACTGGGAGGAGGAGTTAGACCTTCATATTCAACGGAATGAACTGGGCCACCGTTACTACACAGGAAGTGATATTCAGCTTTTTATGAATATTAAGGAACTGAAGAAAAGAGGACTGCAGCTGCGGGCTATTCGTGATCTGATCCCTCAGATTCTCTATACAGCGGCGAACACGGACAAGAATAACTTTCAGCTGCTGGAAGGGGACACGGAAGAAATCCCGCCCCAGGATTCCTTGAATAATATCACAGAAAAGGAAGGGGAAAATGTGACAGATCCAAAAATATTGGAATTTCAGGCAATACTGGAAAGGCTGATCACACAGGAAATCCGTTCAAAAAACGAAGATGAAGAGAGATTTCGTTCCTTGGATCTTGCAATTAGGAAACAGCAGATGGCAAGAAGAGAAATTGCAGCGGCATTGTCGGATAAGAGATCAACAAGGGAAACAAGGATCCATAAGAATATCTAGTATAATACATAAGAAGATTCTGCTATAACAGGATATAGAAAAAGAGCTGCAGCAAAAGCTGCAGCTCCCTGTTTTTATGTAGTGAATTATTCACCTGGCTGAATAGCCTCTGTAGGACAAACATCTGCGCATGTTCCACAGTCAACGCAAGCGTCAGCATCAATTTCGAAATGATCTGCGCCTTCAGAAATAGCCTCAGACGGGCACTCAGCTGCACATGTTCCACAGCTTACACATTCGTCAGTAATTACGTATGCCATTATAATATCCTCCTTTTTTCTCGTTAGCACCTTTTACGGTTCTATATTGCTATTCTAATATATCTTTCATAGGATTAC
>NZ_CABVDF010000166.1:0-6314 GCF_902497045.1 uncultured Blautia sp.
ATTCTTTAAGGCAACCATTTGTACTTCAAAAGAATAGCATCATCGAAAGACATTTTATAATAAAATCAGTATTACCCCTTATATACCAACACTGTTCTTTCCCATAAAAACAGCCCTCAAATCCCCTGTTTGCAAGGGTTCGAGAGCTGTTTTCATTTATTCATCCCAGTTGTGCCAAACGTCGGTTACGTCGTCGTCTTCATCCAGAAGATCCAAAGTCTTCTGAAGGTTCTTGATATCTTTTTCGTCGGTAAGCTCTACATAAGTCTGGGGAACCATAGCAACCTGAGCTTCCAGCATAGGTACGCCGGCAGCTTCCAGAGCTTCTCTTACTGCACTGAAATCATCCGGTGCTGTAATTACCTCGAAACTGTCTTCCTCTTCACTGAAATCCTCTGCTCCTGCATCAAGAGCAACCATCATCAGCTCATCAGCATCCATCTCGCACTCTTCTTTGTCAATGATGATCTGTCCTTTCTGATCAAACATAAAGGATACACAGCCCTGTGTTCCGATACTGCCATAACCCTTTGTAAAAGCATTTCTTACATTGCTGGCAGTACGGTTTTTATTGTCAGTCAGTGTTTCTACGATGATAGCAACGCCGTTTGGTCCGTATCCCTCGTATGTAGCGTGCTCATAGTTGTCTGCGGAGTCTGCACCTGCTGCTTTTTTGATTCCGCGTTCAATGGTATCGTTGGGCATGTTGTTTGCCTTTGCTTTGGCGATCACATCACGAAGCTTGCTGTTATTGTTCGGATCCGGTCCGCCTGCTTTGACAGCCATAACGATTTCTCGTCCGATAACGGTAAAGATCTTACCTTTTTTAGCATCGTTCTTTTCTTTCTTATGCTTTATGTTTGCAAATTTTGAATGTCCTGACATAACTTATTTTCTCCTTTTGTGTCATTATCCTTTATTTTATTTTTTCGGCCCGTACCTTTCCAATCGTCCTGTGACCAAGGGAAATGATCTTAAATCGGTAGCCGTTTGCAACAAGTTCTTTTTCCAGATCTGCCTCTGTAGGGATATGTCCCAGCATTTCCGTCAAAAAACCGTTCAGTGTAGCCACTTCTACATGGCCAAAACTGATGCCAAGTTCTTCTTCTACATCCTCGATTTCGGCAAATCCATCTATCAAAATACTGTTATCTGTCTGTGTTCTGATGGTGATATCTTCATCGCCATCGTATTCATCCAGAATTTCTCCGACAATTTCTTCCAGAATATCTTCCATGGTAACAATTCCCTCTGTCTGTCCATATTCATCTACTACAACTGCCATATGTGTCTGTTTCAGCTGCATAGTACGGAACAGATTACTGATACTGGCCGATTCCGGAACGAAGTCAGCTTTTCGGATCAGCCCCGGAAGTTCTTTTAAAGGCTTGAATTTTGCCCACGGATTCTGAGTCATAAACTTCAGCGCGTCCTTATAATGAAGCAATCCCTGGATATCATCCATATCCTCTGCATAAACAGGATAACGGGAATTTCCCTCCTCCAGCATTTCATCAATGACATCTTTCAAAAACCGTTCCTGATCAAAGCCTACCACTGCGGTTCGGTGAGTCATGATATCTCCAACTTTTGTCTCATTAAATGAAATGATATTTTGTATCATTTCTGCTTCATTTTTTTCAATGACTCCCTGCTCATGGGCTTCATCTACAATAGAAATGATCTCTTCTTCTGTTACAGCCTCCTGCTGCTCACGAAGTCCTACTCCAAAGATCACTGCGGTCATTCTTGCAAGAGCTGTTACTAGCAAAGTAAGCGGCCATAAAACAGTGACCACTGCATTGATAAGCCCGATATAACGGAAAGCATACCGCTGAGAACGATAACTTCCAATACGGCGGAACATAAGGATTCCAAAAGATGCAAGGATCATAACACAGAGAACGGAGATCAGTACCAGTGCAGGAAACTGATCTATGTAACGGTGAGACATCCGCGCAAGCATCGGTACAAGAAAAACACCCATAAAAATTCCTGAAGCAGTGACAATCAGGGGAATCGCATTTACATAACGCACAGGTTCCTCCAGAAGCCGCTTCAGAAGAATGGCCTTTTTATTGCCTTCCTCTGCCATTTTTTGTATTTCACTCTGACTTAAGTTTCTCACTGCTGCGGCAAATCCATAGAATATACCGTTCAGCAGGATCAATAGTATCAGAACAATCAGCCCCCCCAGGGGCCATCGACTGCCGTCGTCCATTTAGTATTTCCTTTCTTTTTTCACGATCTGGAAGATGCAAAAAAACACCTGCAGATTCGCATAATCACTGCTAAAATATAGCACTTTCCTAATGATTCGTCAAGGATTCCCGGGGATTCTCCTAAAAACTAAGCTCAAGGCTGATCTCAAGAGCATGATTGACACGATCCAGCATTCCCTGATCTAAATGACATACTTTATCTTTCAGTCTTCTTTTGTCAATGGTGCGGAGCTGTTCCAAAAGAATCACCGAATCCTTTTCGATTCCATAGGCAGAAGCATCTATCTCAATGTGAGTAGGCAGTTTTGCCTTATTCATCTTTGAAGTGATTGCGGCACATATCACTGTAGGACTGTGCCGGTTCCCAACATCATTCTGTATGATCAAAACCGGGCGTACTCCACCCTGCTCACTTCCTACCACAGGTCTGAGATCCGCATAAAATATATCCCCTCTTTTTATTACCACACAATTCACACTCCATCCTGTTTTCTCTACTGATGAGTATTTCCAGATTTTTCTTGTGTATACATGCGTGATAGTTCCAGTTTCTTCCGTCAGGGATCATTTAAAAAAAGTCAGTTCTCCCCATTCTCTTCCGTTTTTCATGTAAATCCTTGGCACACGTTTGCCGATATCGCAGGCAAACTCGTAAGAAAATCTGCCGGACAGATCACCAATCTCCTCCATACTGATAAACTGGTCGCCATCTTTTCCGATCAGTGTTGCTTCATCACCTTTTTGAGCTTCCGGTATATGGGATACATCTACCATAAACTGATCCATGCAGACCCGGCCAATAATAGGAGCTTTCTTTCCATGAATCAGAACAGCCCCTTTATTTGACAGGCTTCTTGGATATCCATCTGCGTATCCTACGGGAATGGTGGCAACTTTCATATCTTTTTGAGCTTTAAAAGTGCCTCCATAGCTGACTTCAGCTCCGGCCTTAAGTACCTTCATATAGCTTATATGGCTTTTCAGTTCCATGGCTGGTTCCAGTTTTACAGGATCTCTCTCTACTTCGTTAGACGGATAGATCCCATATATGGTAATTCCGGCCCGAACTGCATTCAAGTTTGCCTCCGGCATACGGATGATCCCTGCACTGTTAGAACAGTGTTTCAAAGGAATATCAATATTTTTTTCCTCCAGAAGCCCTGCAAAAGATAAATATCTGTCAAGCTGTTTTTCGGCCGGGGATTTGTCTTTTTCATCTGCTCTGGCAAAATGAGTGAACATACCTTCTATACAAAGATTCGGAAGAAATGAGATCCTACGGATCTCCTCCGCACTCTCAGGCACATCTGCAAAACCGATGCGGCTCATTCCCGTATCCAGCCCCAGATGGATATGTACGTTTTTTCCCTGGCGGACTGCTTCTTCAGATAATTTCTGAGCCATTGTATACTCGCAGACCGTCAGTCGTATATCCTCAGCGATCATTTCAGGAAAATATTCTTCAAATACAATCCCTAAAATAAGAATTGGTTTCTTCACTCCAAAAGAGCGAAGCTGAAGAGCCTCCTCAGCAGTTGCAACTGCAAATCCCCAGATATAGTCACGGTCGTGGATCAGCGCTGCAACAGCTTCGGCACCATGTCCATATCCGTCAGCCTTGATCACAGCAATGATCTTTGTGTCTTTTTTTATGTTTTTTCTCATTTCTCTGAAATTATTATTTATAGCATCCAGAGAAACAACTGCTTTGATCCTGTCATATTTTTTCATATCTTCCTCCGTATCCTGTCACTTCAGAAACTGCCGGAAGCAGGTCTCCTGCTTTCATCCCGTATTCTCCTTTTGTTTTTGCAGCCAGATCTCCTGCTCTTCCATGAATATACACACCAAGGGCAGCTGCTTTGTCCGGTTTAAACAGATTGTTTTCCAGATTTGCACAGAACATTCCTGCCAGTACACCGGCAAGCACATCTCCGCTTCCTGCTGCAGCCATTCCTGGATTTCCTGAAAGGTTCAGCCACACAGTACCGTCAGGAGAAGCTGTTACAGTACATGCATCTTTTAAAACACAGACTGCTCCGGTTTCCTCTGCCAGTTCTCTGGATGCTGATATACGATCTTTCCGGAGCTCCGGCAACGTTTTTCCGGTAAGCCGGCTCATCTCTCCCATATGTGGAGTCAGAACGGTGTGTTTTCCCAGAACCTTCCTCCAACCGGGATTCTCTGCCAGAAGGTTCAGACCGTCTGCATCCAGGATCACCGGCCTTTTTTCCTGGTTATGCTCCAGAAACCATGACAGTATTTTCCGGCTTCTTTCCGATTTTCCAAGCCCTGGCCCAATGATCAGAACATCACACCAGTCCAGGTCTTTTTCCCATTCCTTTGGCTCTTCACTGCAGTTAATGATCGCCTCTGGAAGCAGCATCTGTAGTGGAATCCGGTTGTCTTTTTCTGTCAGGATTTTCACCATGCCGGCACCGGCTGCCACAGCCGCAGCCGCGCAGAAATATGCCGCTCCGCACATTCCGCTGCTGCCTGCAACAGCAAGTACTTTGCCAAAAGTTCCTTTATTGCCTTCCAGGCTTCTTTTGGGCAGTTCTTTTATATCACTGTCCTCCAGAAGATAACAGGGATCCATTCGTTCCGCAGCCTCATAGATGCCGATATCTGCAGTTACCGTTTTTCCGGCAAATTTTCTTCCCGGATAAAGACAAAGTCCCGCTTTCCGGAAGGCAAAGGTCACAGTCATATCTGCCGAAAAAGCAGTCCCCATTACTTCTCCTGTATCGCCGTTGATTCCGGAAGGGATATCTACGGATACCTTCCACCCGGAAGCCAGATTCATATCGCGGATCAGGTCTGCATATCTTCCTTTTACAGGACGGGCCAGTCCCACCCCAAAAAGTGCATCTACTATAGTAGTATATTCCTGCCATTCCGGGTTATTCACAACAGGTACCTGATAATTTTGAGCGATGCGGTACTGCTGTTTTGTTTCTTCTGTCATATGAGAAGGATCTCCTGCTAAAAAAATCTCCGAATGATATCCATGAAGAAACAGGATCCTTGCAGCCGCAATGCCGTCTCCTCCGTTATTTCCGCTTCCGCACACACAGAGAATCTTTTCTTCTGTTTTTCTGTTTTTCAGGATTTTTTCTATTTCTTCTGCTGTTTTTACGGCAGCCCTCTCCATAAGGACTAAAGAAGGAATCCCCATTTTTTGGATCGTATTCTGATCCAATTTTTTCATAAGACTGCAGCTTACTGCTTTTTTCATGCTTCTGTCCTTTCTGTACACAGCAACAGGCTGCCACGCCTGGAAATAGGGTGACAGCCTGTTTTAACAAGCACTTATAAAAAGGTCCTTAAACCAGGACATATCAGCTGTTTTCATGTTCCTGACGGTACTGACTCAGATTGTAGGAAAGTCTCATTAGACTTTCTGAAAGATGTACATTTTCCACGATCACATCATCGGGAGTCTCCAGATCGATATGTGCAAAATTCCAGATAGCCTTGATCCCGTTTTCGATAAGGATATCCGCCATATCTCCCGCTTTATTTTTCGGAAGTGTCAGGATTGCAATTTCAATCTGATTTTCTTTCAGGAAAAAAGGAAGATCACTGATCATCTGAATCTCAATGCCGCGTACTGCAATCCCCTCCAATACCGGATTGATATCAAAAATTCCCATGAGTTTAAATCCACGTTTCTCAAAATCCACATAATTTGCCAGAGCCTGACCAAGATTACCGGCACCGACAATGATCATGGGATGAACCGTATCCAGACCCAGAATCTTTCCAATTTCTGTATAAAGATATTTTACATTATAGCCGTAACCCTGCTGGCCGAAGCCACCGAAATTATTCAGATCCTGACGGATCTGGGATGCTGTAACATGCATTTTCCTGCTGAGGTCATTGGAAGAAATCCGTTCTACATTTTCTTCCAGCAATTCTCCAAGATATCGATAATAACGGGGCAGCCTTTTGATCACTGCTTTTGAAATTTGTTTTGCCTCCACAAGATGACCCTCCTTCTGATTTCCTATCTAATTATAACGAAATGTTATTTTAATGTCAAATAAAGTTTTTTCTCTTTGCAAAAACTTTTTGGTCTTTACAAAA
>NZ_CABVDF010000167.1:0-6301 GCF_902497045.1 uncultured Blautia sp.
GCTTTATTATGCGTATAATAATAATTAGAAATTTTCCAGAATTTGTCAGGATATGAAAAACGAATCTTCAAATATTCTTTTTCCTCTTTGGAAAGAGCACTGATCTCACAATACGCTTTCAGCATTTCCTCTGACAGTTCCTGATTCCAGTTGTATTTTTCCATGATTTTACGCATAAACCGATAAAGATCTCCTGCCTGTATTCCAAAGCACCAATGTGAAAATCCCGTCACTCCTGCTTCATTTTTCAGTATCCGTACATTATGCTGGTTGTATTCTCCATGGCAGATACTCCCCTTGTTCAAAGCCTCCCGGCACAGTTCGCCATAAAAAGATTTCTCCAGCATCTGCTCTGCCTGCTCAGCTCTTTCAAGGAACCATTCCACCACGTTCAGATACTCTTTCTCAAAAACACTGGAAGGCCCCTTCTTTCGGATAAATTTGCGTATCTTTCGAAGTTCCTGATTATGACGGCGATATTCCTCAGAAAGATCTGGTTCTGCATAATCTGGTTCTAAAGGCAGATGCATCTCTTTGTGGATTGCGGCCAGAGTTCTTACTGCCAGCAGAATTTCTTCCTTTGATCTCGGATCACACTCCCGCCCTTCCAGCCACAGCTGAAGTGTATATGGTATCCCGTCTCTGTCATAAGAGATAAGCTCCCCCTCTTGATTTGGAACATATACATCCACCAGGCATCCGGCATCCTTCATTTTTAAAAGAAGTTCCTGTTGTTTTTTTAGTTTTCTCTCAGATCCCTTAAATTCACGAATGATGTAATCTCCTCTGTCTGTACGGCAAAGAAGCGCGCCTCTTATCCGTGCTGTAGTTCTGACTGTCAGCTGGTACTGAGTCAGGGTACTGAGTCCATAATCATACAAATCGGTTTCCCCCTCATTTTTTGTACTTTCTATCTTATGTAAAGAAGGGGGCAGAATATGAGGACAAAACCTGATTTCCACGATAGATCTGAATCTGCATAAGAAATATTTGTGCCTGAACAAAATGAACAGGTCCGGATTTTTCTGATCCGGACCTGCATTACATATTCTTAATTTTTTTCAAAAAATTTCATCAATTTTTCTTTTGTATTGTCTTCCGGATATTCCAGTACATGCTCCAGCATTTCTTCCAGAATATCTCCCAGACCTGGCCCGGGCTTACAGCCAGCTGCGATCAGGTCACGTCCGGTCACTGCAAGAGATTTCAAAGATATGCACTGCTTCCTCTCCAGAATTTCTTCATAGCACTTTCGTACTCCCTGGAGACGGGCTTTTTTTTCTTCTCTTCTATAGGTACTCTGGGCAAGCATATCCGCCTCCTGCACCTCCAGATAAAGCGAAAAAATATCCTCTCCGATCTTATTTACAGCACGGCGTACAGAAACCATTTCCGGCAGCGGTCTGGCATCATGCCATTTCACCAGACGGCATACCTTATACAAGGTATCATTATCAAATTTCAAACGCCGAAGAATCTTTTTCGCCATCTGTTCGCTCTCAGGACCATGAAGTTTAAAATGATCCCTTCCATTTTCATCAGTCTTTTTTACCACAGGCTTTCCCATATCGTGAAGAAGCATGGTCAGTCTCAGAACTTTGTCTGCACGGACCTTCAACAGACTCTGCAAGGTATGTTCTCCTACAGTATAACAATGATGTGGTGTGTTTTGCTCTGTTTTCATACATGCATCAAATTCCGGAAGGAACTCTCCTGTGATCCCTGTTTCATAGGCAGTCCTGAGATAATCCGGATGAGGCGATACCAGAAGCTTTACCAGTTCCACCTGGATCCGCTCTGCACTGACATTCTTCAGATTAGGTGCAAGAGAACGGATTCCTGCCCGTGTATTTTCCTCAATCTCAAATCCCAGCTGAGCAGAAAATCGTACTGCCCTAAGAATTCGAAGGGCATCTTCCCGAAAACGCTCCATGGGATCTCCTACGCAGCGGATTACTTTTTGCTCCATATCTTCCATTCCATGAAACAGATCCACCAGACCTCTGTCCGGATGATATGCCATGGCATTAATGGTAAAATCCCGTCTTTTCAGATCTTCTTCCAGGCTTGAAGTAAACATCACTTCCCGTGGATGACGGCCATCCTCGTAATCACCATCCACCCGGTACGTGGTTACTTCAAAACCTTCTTTATCAATAAGAACGGTAATCGTTCCGTGCTGAAGTCCGGTATCTACCGTTTTTCGGAACAGTTCTTTTACCTGCTCCGGAGAAGCTGATGTGGTGATATCCCAGTCATCCGGTGATCGTCCCAAAATAGAATCTCTGACACAGCCTCCCACCACATAGGCCTCATGTCCGTTTTCTTCCAGAACACGCAGGATTTTTTCTGCACTGGAAGGTATCTCAAGCTTCATATTAATATGCTCTGCCCCAGTAAACCATTTTTTTAGCCGGTTTGCCGCAGCATACGCAGACATCACTTAAATGCTCCTGCTCAAAAGGCATACATCTGGAAGTTGCCTGAACATCCTCTTTGATCTTATCCTCACAAGCCTGGTCTCCGCACCACATTGCCTTTACAAATCCAGGTTTTGTATTGATCGTCTCCTTAAAGGTCTCATAATCTGTAGCTACATAGGTATGGGCATCGCGATGTGCACGGGCTCTTTCCAGCATATCCTTCTGCATGGTATCCAGGATTTCCTGAACCTTTGACGCAAGTTCTTCGAAAGTCACCACATATTTTTCTCTTGTATCGCGGCGGCAGATCACAGCCTGTCCATTTTCAATATCCTTTGGACCACACTCAATACGAACCGGAATTCCACGCATTTCCTGCTCGGAGAATTTATATCCAGGGCTTCTGTCTGTATCATCTACTTTTACACGGATGCCTGCTGCTTTCAGGGCTGCAAACAGCTCGTCCGCTTTCTCCAGCACGCCCTCTTTACGCTGCTGGATCGGAATCACAACCGCCTGTACCGGTGCAATTCTTGGAGGAAGCACAAGACCGCTGTTGTCACCGTGTACCATGATGATCGCACCGATCATACGGGTAGTCATACCCCAGGAAGTCTGATGTACATACTGGAGTTTATTTTCTTTGTCTGTGTACTGAATGCCAAAAGCCTTTGCAAATCCGTCGCCAAAGTTATGGCTGGTTCCGGACTGAAGCGCTTTTCCGTCATGCATCAGGGACTCAATCGTATAAGTTGCCTCTGCGCCGGCAAATTTCTCTTTATCTGTTTTCTGACCTTTTACCACAGGAATAGCAAGAACTTCTTCACAGAAATCTGCATACACGTTCAGCATCTGAATGGTTCTCTCCTCTGCTTCTTCAGCTGTAGCGTGGGCTGTGTGGCCTTCCTGCCACAAAAATTCTCTGGAGCGGAGGAAGGGACGTGTTGTTTTTTCCCAGCGCACTACAGAACACCACTGGTTATAAACCTTTGGAAGGTCTCTGTGAGACTGAATTTCTTTCTGATAAAAATCACAGAACAAAGTCTCAGATGTCGGACGCACACAAAGCCGTTCCTGCAGAGGATCCAGGCCACCGTGAGTTACCCATGCAACCTCCGGAGCAAAGCCTTCTACATGGTCTTTTTCCTTCTGAAGAAGAGATTCCGGAATAAACATCGGCATGTACACATTCTGTACCCCGGTTTCCTTAAATCTTCTGTCAAGCTCATTCTGGATGTTCTCCCAGATGGCATAGCCTGCCGGTTTGATGACCATACATCCTTTTACGCTTGTATAATCGCAAAGCTCTGCTTTTTTTACCACGTCAGTATACCACTGTGCAAAATCTTCCTCCATGGAAGTGATGGCTTCTACTAATTTCTTCTCTTTTGCCATGATCGTTCTCCTTTTCTCAATACAGTTATTTCTTGTTTCCGGGATCTGGAAGGACAGGATAAAACAACAAAAAAGCCCTTCCAATCCCTGCAAAGGGACCGAAGGACTTCGGCGGTACCACCCTGATTAGCAGTACCTCCTTGATCGTTCTGTATATCACAGACCGATATATACTGCTCTCTCTTTTTCTTTAACGCAGAACTACGCCGTACTTCAATTGTACGGGGCTCCGAGGCCGGTTCCATACTTCCCGCACAGAATCCTCACACCACCGCTCCGTTTATAACTAAAAGCTTCGGGATTCCTCTCTGAGATTGTTCCGCATGTACTATTCTCTTCACTGCCGTTTTTTATCCATCAGGCAGATGCCTGAACTGAATTTCATTGTATGCGAAAAAATATCCTCTGTCAAGCCTTTCAGACTGTAAATTTAATTTCCCGTCCGGTACGGTTATATTTATAATATCTGACTCCTGCTGCATCCAGCATACGTTTGGATGCTATCACCGAAGGAGTATTTTCATATTTATCACAATCATACACAATTGTTTTGATTCCGGACTGAATGATTGCTTTGGCACATTCATTACAGGGAAAAAGGGAAACATATAATTTGGCTCCCTCCAGACTGCCGCCTCTGTAATTAAGAATCGCATTCAGTTCACTGTGCGTTACATAAAGATACTTTGTATCCAGTTCGTCTCCTTCTCGTGCCCAGGGAAATTTATCATCTGAACAGCCCATGGGGAAACCGTTGTATCCCATAGAAAGAATTTTATTATCCTGACTTACAATACAGGCTCCCACCTGGGAATTCGGATCTTTTGAGCGCATTCCGGAGAGCATTGCCACCCCCATAAAATACTCATCCCAGGAAATATAATCCTTTCTTTTTTCATCACCCATTATAAACCCCTCCCGGTATACTGTTTTTGATTACTCTGTTTCTATCTGGCTGATCCTGCGGATATGTCTCTCATCATTGGAAAACGGGGTATTCAGGAAAGTATCCACGATTTTCAGTGCAAGTCCTGCTCCTACTACTCTTCCCCCCATAGCCAGTACATTGGCATCATTATGGAGTCTTGTAGCCTCTGCGCTGAAGCAGTCTGAGCAAAGAGCTGCACGGATTCCTTTGAATTTATTTGCTGTAATAGAAATTCCGATACCTGTTCCACAGATCAGAATTCCCTTCTCACATTCACCGCTCTGGATGGCACGGGCAACTTTTTTTGCATAGACAGGATAATCAACTGCCTCCAGTCCTTCACATCCATAATCAATATACTCCACCTTCTGTTCATCCAGATGTTTTTTGATCTCCTGCTTTAATTCAAATCCACCGTGGTCACATCCTAATGCTATCATTTTTGTTCCTCCTGTACTTTAATAATTTTATGGCCTGCCGCTTTAAGCAGGCGGTTCATAATAGCCTGTCCCATTTTGGGAGTGTAAAAAGCTTCTGAAAAAATAGCGCTTACACCATCTCCGTCAAAATCCCGAAGAACTTCGTAAAGATGATGAGCAATGGTTTCTTCTTCCGCTCTGCTGCCTATACTGCGGACAACCCCTGCTTTGTATAGATCAGCAGTTTCATCTGTTGCGATGATGCCTACTGTTTTTCCCTGTTCCTCCGCTTCGGATGCTCTGGAATTAATATAGGAGATCACCTTTTCTGTTTCACCTTCCACAATAGAAAGATCCGCCTCCGGAGCATAGTGACGGTACTTCATTCCCGGAGCTTTCGGACGCACACTGCTGTCTGTGATCAGAAGCCCTTTGTCCATTTTTACCTCTCCAAGTGTCTCCTGCAGCATTTCCAGAGAAATATATCCCGGCCTTAAAACTACAGGGATTTTTTCTGTAAAATCGACGATGGTAGACTCCAGGCCAATCCCAACCTGACCTCCGTCCAGGATCATATCAATGGCATCTCCCAGATCTTCTTCTACATGTTCTGCCATAGTCGGACTGGGCCGGCCTGAAGTATTCGCGCTTGGCGCCGCCACAAAGCCGCCGGCAGCCTTAATAAGCTCCTGTGCGATCACATCACTTGGAAAACGGACAGCCACACTGTCCAGTCCTCCTGTTGTCTCCTTCGGAACAATATCCGCTTTTGGAAGGATCATGGTCAAAGGCCCCGGCCAGTATTTTTCAGCCAGAATTCTGGCTCCTTCCGGAATCTCAGTGGTGACTTCTTTCAACTTTTCAATGTCAGCAATATGAACGATCAAAGGATTATCCGAAGGACGTCCCTTAGCCGCATAAATCTTCATGGATGCTTTGGGGTCCAGAGCATTTCCCCCAAGTCCGTAAACGGTTTCTGTAGGAAAGGCCACCAGACCTCCGTTCTTTAAAATCTCTCCTGCTTTTTTTATGGCTTCTTTATCCAGATGCTCTGCATCCATGGATACAATCTCTGCTCTCATGTTACCCAACTCCTTATGACATTGCACTTCCCGCAATCCATATTCTTCTTTTAA
>NZ_CABVDF010000168.1:0-6286 GCF_902497045.1 uncultured Blautia sp.
TAGAAAAAGGAACTGAAGATGTAAGATCTGGAGGCTTTTATGGGATTATATGAACATAAGATCATGCTGGTGGACGATAACCTGGAACTGCTGGAAATGATCGAAGATATATTGAAGCAAAGTGGTTATAAGAATATTGTAAAGGCAGGATGTGTCCGTGAAGCTTTGGAAACATTCCGGATAGAAAAACCGGATATGGCAGTTCTGGATGTGATGCTTCCGGACGGAGACGGATTTCGCCTGTTCCAGAAACTGAGAGAGCAGTCAGATATTCCTATTTTATTTCTTTCTGCAAAGGATGAAGACAGAGACCGTCTTTTCGGACTGGGGCTAGGGGCAGACGACTATATCACCAAGCCTTTTCTTCCTCCGGAACTGGTGCTGAGGGTAGGCGCTATTTTGAAAAGAAGCTATCGGCAGGAGTATCAGGACAACAGAGAGAAGAATCGGTTATGTCTGGGAGAGCGTGAAATCCTTTTTGATTATGGAGTGGTTCGGTACAGAGGGGAAGAAACTCCTTTTACAGCTAAGGAGCTGGTCCTTTTGCAGAAGCTTAATGAGAACAGGGGAAAGATTGTAACCTTTGATGCATTGTGCAATGCTGCCTGGGGAGACGGATACTACGGGTATGAGAATACGCTGATGGTTCATATCCGGCATTTGAGGGAAAAGATCGAGGAGGATCCCTCCCATCCTCAGTGGCTTCTGACTGCACGGGGACTGGGATACCGTCTGGCAGCGGATAAGGGAGGGCGCATATGAGAAGTCTTTTTCGGATCATCAGACGGTATTCCCTTACAGCGGGAGCCATCATCTGTGTGATCCTGCTCAGTAATGTGATTGCTTTTTTTGCCTGGGGATACCAGAAAATGGAGATCTCCAGAAGGCAGGATTTCCGCAGAAGCACACTGGAAACCATAAGCAGAGAGCTTTTTCAGGAAAATGGTCAGTGGATGCTGGGAGAAAAGGGAATTCAGGAACTGGAGAACTCGGATCTTCAATGGTGCATGGGACTTGATAAAAACGGACAGGCAGTCTGGGAATGGAGACTTCCTGAGAATTTTGCCCGATCCTACAGTAATACAGAGATCGCAAAATTCAGCAGGTGGTATCTCAATGATTATCCGGTGGCCATATGGGATGCAGAAAATCTGCTTCTTGTAGTAGGACTGGATCCGGATTTCTTTGTCAGATACAGTGAGGTTTTTCCTCTCAGTGACATAGATATGATCCCTCAGTATCTGAAAGTGATCCTGGCGGTAAATGCAGCGGTGATCCTGTTTTTTGTCTTTCTCCTGGGCTATCGTTTTTACAAGGCGCTGAAGCCTTTGGGAACCGGAGTGGAAAAGCTGTCCAGACAGGAACCGGTGCGTCTGAAAGAAAAAGGCATGACCAGAGATCTTGCGCTTCAGATCAATCATACTTCAGAAATCCTTCAGGAACAGAAACAGAGACTGAATAAAAGAGATCAGGCCAGAACTGAATGGATCTCCGGAGTTTCTCACGATATCCGCACCCCTCTGGCTCTGATCGTAGGATATACAGACAGGCTGGCAAAAAGTCCGAACCTGACAGAAGAGGAAAAAAAGATCACGGATACCATATGCAGACAAAGCCGGCTTATCAGTCAGCTGGTGTCTGACCTGAATCTTACTTCAAAGCTTGCTTATGACGCACAGCCATTGCATCTGTCAGAATGTTCTCCGGCGCTTCTGCTAAGAGAATGTACGGCGGATATTTATAATGAAGAGCTGGAACAGGAAAACGGACAGACAGAGGTGGAGCTGGATATTTCTCCGGAAATGGAAAAAACAGCTGTTTTTGCAGATGGAAATCTGGTTAAACGTGCGCTGCGCAACCTGATCGGGAACAGTGTTCGTCATAATCCACAGGGGTGTCAGGTTATGATCCGCCTTTACGAAAAGGATGGAATGGCATGCTTTTGCATAACAGATTCCGGAACGGGGATTCCGCAGGCTGTAGTAGAAAACATGGATGCACAGACAGAAAAGATTCATATTATGGGACTTCGGCTTGCACGGCAGATCGCACGGGCACATGGCGGAAACATGGAATTTCTCAGACGAGAGACCGGGACATATGACGTAGGGATACGTTTTCCGGTTGAACAGGAGGAAAAAGAGCAGTTACAGCATTGTATTTGGGAAAAATAGCGTCTATAATAGCAGATGAATATTTTGAAAGGATGAAAAAGATTATGCACACACTGAAAAAATTTATCCGCTATTACGGACCTTATAAGACAGTGTTCTTTCTGGATCTTTTCTGTGCAGCGATCATCAGCATGGTGGATCTTGCATTCCCTCAGATCCTGCGGCTGCTGACGGCGACGATTTTCAGGGAAGAACCCTCCAGAATACTGAAAGCTCTTCTCCCTATTGGAGCGATTCTTCTTATCATGTATCTGATCCAAAGCTTCTGTGTTTATTATGTAGGATATCAGGGACATATGATGGGGGCAAAAATGGAAGGGGATATGCGCCGGCAGCTGTTTGACCATTACGAAAAGCTGTCTTTTTCCTATTACGATCAGAATAATTCCGGTCAGATGATGAGCAAACTGGTATCGGATCTTTTTGATATTTCAGAATTTGCGCATCATGGTCCGGAGAATCTGTTTATTTCCCTGATTAAAATTGTGGGATCTTTTGTTTTTCTGTTTCTCATCAACTGGAGGCTTGCGATTCCGCTTCTGATCCTTGTTTTTGTAATGTTCATGTTTTCCATGAGGCAGAATAAAAGAATGCAGGAAACTTTTATGGACAACAGGAAAAAAATCGGAGATGTGAATTCCAGTCTGCAGGATACGCTGGCAGGGATCCGTGTGGTACAGTCCTTTGCCAATGAAAACGTAGAACGTGAGAAGTTTGGAAAAAGCAATCATGCTTTTCTTTGTTCCAAAAATGCAAATTACAGATGTATGGGGAATTTTATGGGCTGGAACCGATTCTTTCAGGGAATGATGTATCTGGTTACCCTTGTGTTTGGCGGATGGCTGATCGCCAGAGGCAAAATGAACGCCGGAGATCTTGCCATGTATGCGCTCTATATCGGGATATTTGTAAGTCCCATCCAGATACTTGTGGAACTGATTGAGATGATGCAGAAGGGATTTTCCGGTTTCCGCCGCTTCCTTGAAGTGATGGAAACAGAGCCGGAGATTGTAAATGCACCGGATGCGGAGCCTTTGAAGAACGTAAAAGGGGAAGTTTCCTACGAAGATGTATCCTTCCATTACAGTGATGATGAGACTCTTGTCCTGGATCACATTTCCTTTAAAATCCCGGCAGGCAGATCCATTGCGTTGGTAGGTCCGTCCGGAAGCGGAAAAACCACAATCTGCTCTCTGCTTCCAAGGTTTTATGACGCTACAGGAGGAAGGATCACTGTGGATGGTCAGGATGTAAGAAAGCTGACACTGGAAAGTCTGAGAAACCAGATCGGCCTTGTGCAGCAGGATATTTATCTTTTTGGAGGAAGCATCAAGGAAAACATTGCATATGGAAAGCCGTCTGCTTCCATGGATGAGATTATTGATGCGGCAAAAAAAGCAAATATACATGATTTTATCATGTCTCTTCCAGATGGATACGATACTTTTGTGGGAGAACGTGGAACACGTCTTTCCGGCGGACAGAAGCAGCGGATCTCCATTGCCAGAGTATTTTTGAAAAATCCGCCGATTCTGATCCTGGATGAGGCTACCAGCGCTTTGGATAATGAAAGTGAGCGATGGATTCAGAAAAGTCTGGAGGAACTTTCCAAAAACAGAACGACTATCACCATAGCCCACCGGCTTTCCACAATTCGGAATGCGGATGAGATTCTGGTTGTGGCAGACAATGGGATTGCGGAAAGAGGAACCCATGAGGAACTTCTTGCCAGAAACGGGATCTATGCCCACTACTATCAGATGTCCTGATTGTGGGAATAGGTGAATTTTGTTTCTTGTTCCCCACAGACGATGCATATGAAAAAAGACAGATCATAGTGCTGTACTGCGTTTCCTGGTAAGGCTCGCAAGGCGCTATGATCTGTCTTTTTTCTTTGCATCTGAATATGGGCAACAGCCAAACAGAAATCCTTTCGGTAACTTCCGGCCGTTGGCCGGTTGCTAGCCGCAGGCTGTCTGGTTATGCTGCGCTCTACGGCTCCAGTACCACGGTCTTATGGTATCTGGCATTTTCTTCAAGGAGAGTCTTCCATTCTCCGTTTTCCATATCTTCGTTATAGTAACGAACTTTCAGGTTATCCATATACTGGATGTAGTCTACCAGATAAACGTCAATAGAGGATACATTTCGATCCTGGATGGCGTAGTTGTTTATGCTGCCGTCAGAATCAATGTAGGGCATCATATTTCCGTCAGCATCCAGTGTGACGATAAAGCAGTCGGAGTTGGAGCCTTCTTCATAAAGTGGATTTACGGTAAGCTCATAAGGGGTTTTGACAACAGAAGCCAGTCCGATGCCATCATCGTTTGTTTCATTGATCTCAATAGTTTCTGTCAGAGAGTTATCAATGGTAACGGGGATGTCGAAGCTCCAGTCTCCTTCAAACCAGTAGTTTTCGTGTTCATTGGGATGCTGACTGTATTCAGCAGGCATCTGATTCATAACTTCCTGGAATTCCTCGTCGGACATATTCTCAAGTTCCTCCTCGGAATAACCGTGATCCCAGTACTCAGGCTCTGCTTTTGTACCGGTAAACTCACTGACAGACAAGTGAATATCAAAAGTTTCAGGAAGCTCAATGGGCTTCACATATTCAGACTGAAGTGCTCCTGCCTGTGCAGTGACTTTATCATTAAATTCTCCCAGAAGCGCATAGCCTTCTTCTGTTTCGTCATTCAGATCTTCATGAGTTACTCCCATTTCATCCAGGACATCCTGTACCATTTCGTCGTATTTTTTCTGATATTCTGTGGTATCCTCAAGCTGGGTGTCTAGACGCAGAATGCAGGCATAGGTGTGGTCGTCCAGGAATTTTCCTTCAGGATTCATATACTGGGTACCGGGATTCAGTTCTGCCTGATCTCCTTCCAGGAAGCTGTAGCTGACATCTGCGATCATGGAGATCACAGGCTGGTCTTCCTGATCCATCATGGTTTCAGGGAATGGATCTTCACTGACTGCCTCCATGGAAAGATAAACAGTTTGATTGTTGGCATAGATTTCAGAAAAAGTAATGGTAAGTCCATCGGCAGTTTTGGTGTAAACTGTTTCAGCTGGTGCAGAGCTTTTATCGGCTGCTGCTTCCTGAGTGTCAGAGGAATCTTTCGCCGGCTGTGACGGATTCTGAGCCGGTTCCTCAAGGACGGTAGCTTTATCTGCAAAGTTTCCAAAGAAGCTTACGTTTTCCTGAAGCTGTTCAAAGAGTCCGCCTACAATGGGAAGCTCTCTTGCCATAACCGGATTGGCTGCACAGAAGACAAATCCCACAGCCATTACAGCAGCCATGCCGCCGGCAATTTTTGCACCGGTTTTCATCCAGCAGTAAGGATCTTTCTGAGGTTTTTTCTGGACAACTGTATGGTCTTCGATCATACGGTAGGCACGATTTACTTTTTCATGAACGATTACCGGAATATCTACATCTTTATTCAGCTCTTCTCTTAATTTTTTTTCATTATTATTAAATGTCATCATGCATGTTCCTCCTTTATTTGATACTGGTAAGCTTCCGCCAGTATGCGGCGTCCTCTCTGAAGACGGGTTTTTACTGTGTTTTCTTTCATATTCAGGATCTGGCTGATATCGGCAGTGTTAAATCCTTCCATATAATAAAGAAGAAGGATACTTCTGTATTTTTCATCCAGAGGAGCCAGAAGCTGGTTCCATTCACTGGTTTCAAAATCCTCTTCGTAAAAAGGAGTATCCGGAACCTGATCGGTGTACAGAGTAAGTTTCTTTCGGTGCAGGATATCCTTGCATTTGTTGATAAGAATCCTTGTGAGCCATGTTTTAAAGTACTTGTTGTTTTTTAAATTTGGAAGATTTTCATAGCAGGATAAAATGGCATCCTGTATGGCATCTGCAGCGTCTTCATCATTTTTCAGATAGGATCGTGCGATTTTGTACATGCTCTGCGTCTGCATGTCCATGAGACGGCAGAAGGCGTCGGCGTCTCCCTTTTTTGCCTTTCGCAGTAAATGTTCTGTCATATGGTTCCTCCCTTATGTAAATGGACCGGTCATTGGATGGGGTGCTGTAAGCGCCTGTGTTTGTGTGTTTCTATCTATTAGACGTGCAGGATGCAGAAAAGG
>NZ_CABVDF010000169.1:0-6281 GCF_902497045.1 uncultured Blautia sp.
TAACAGACCCTTATAGGGTCAAAGCAAACCACCGGCTAAGCCGGTGGTCGTGATTTTGTGATTTCATTCCAAATATTACATACTTGTTACAAAAATAAAATAAAAGTATTGATTTTTCTTCGAGATATTGTTATACTTGTCCTACGAAAAAATTGACGAGGTGTTTTTATGAGTATGAAGAAAGTTCTTTCACTGATGCTGACCGGAGCCTTGGTGATATCTATGGAAACAGGAGTTTTTGCTTCCACAGAAGATCAGATTGCAGCGGCACAGGCCCAGAAGCAGGAGGCTCAGGCAGGACTTGCTCAGACCCAGGCGAATATCAGCAGTCTTGAGGACAAGAAGCAGGAACTGGAATCCTATATGGCAGAACTGGATGCACAATATAATGAACTGACAAACAGCATTTCCCAGCTTAGTATTGAGGCGGCTGAGAAAGAAGATGAACTGAAAAAGATTCAGCTGGAACTGGCAAAGGCGAAAAAAAGAGCAGAAGATCAGTATGAAGCTATGAAACTTCGTATTGTCTACATGTATGAAAAAGGCGGAAGTTCTATGCTTGAGACTCTTCTGGCATCTGAGAGCCTGGCTGATTTCCTGAATCAGGCAAATAATATTTCCATGATGTCTGAATATGACCGAAACATGCTGAAGGAATATGAGGCAACTCAGAAAAACATTCAGCAGCATGAAGAAAAGGCTGTAGAAGAATCTAAATCCATTACTGCACTTCTGAATGAAAAGAATGCCAGACAGCAGGAGGTGCAGGAACTGGTTTCAGTAACAAATGACAGCATTAATTCTTATATCAGCCAGATCAGCGCCAGCCAGGAAGAAGCAAGTATCCTTATGGCACAGGTGAACAGCGCAGATAACAGTATTGCTTCTCTGATGGCCCAGGCGGCTGCAGAGCAGGCTGCGGCGGCAGCGGAAGCAGCTGCAGCACAGGAGCAGGAAGAAGCCGAGGAGACTGCTGAGGAGCTGCCGGAATTTGATCCGGAAACAGATACCATGGATTCTGAGAGCAGTTCTTCAAGCAGTGATGTGATCGTGGAAGAAGCACCAGAAGAGGATGCCGGCATATCGGAAGATACATCTGAAAATGCCGGAAGTTCTGACGTTTCTTCTGATTCGTCGAATTCCGGACAAGGCACATATCTTGGAAACTTTACGCTTACAGCATATTGTAACTGTGCCCAGTGCTGCGGAACTGCGGGAAATGCAACAGCAAGCGGAGCTATGCCGACTTCAGGACATACAGTAGCTATGGCGGGAGTTCCATTTGGAACCCAGCTGCTGATCAACGGAACTGTATATACGGTAGAGGATTTAGGAACACCGTATGGTCATGTGGATATTTATTTTGACAGCCATGCAGAGGCTTTGAGCTTCGGACTTCAGTATGCGGATGTGTATCAGTTAAATTAAATAATGAAGTAAAAAAATGGTGCAGCCTGAGTAAAACAGGATGCACCATTTTTTTGAAAGCTGTAAAATTGTCTGCATGAGCTGAAAAACTGCCTCGGAAAGTGATATGGTTACAGATAAGGAGTTCCCGGAATCTGCGGGTAGCTTCCCATTCCGATCAGAAGCTCCAGGCCAATCTGGCGGGCTTCAAGAACTGCTTCCTTTACGGCACTGGCGTCTCCGGAAAGCGCAAGGATCACTTCATTGGAATGGCTGGTTCCGATATCCGGTGTCATATAGCTGATGATATTTACAGCAGAAGATTTCATAGCCGTGTCTGCCATAACAAGACCAATGGCAGCAGGAGAACCTGCCATAAAACCAAAGGCCTGTCCCGGTTCTGCATGAAACGCTTTCTGGAGAGCCGGTCCTGCACTTGCAGAAAAAGCAAATTCCAGATGACCGGATTCGCTGATATAAAGCTCTCCGGCATATTTTCCGGTAAGCTCCAGAGCAAGTTCTACAGCATGGCGTACATCCGAAACATCATTTCCTCCAAGGACGATATAGTTTCCATGTCCGCCCCAGCCCTTGGTATCTCTGGGCAGCTCTATGGAGAGAACCTCCGTGTTCGTGGCTTTTACGGCATCATCAATGGCAGTGATCTGTCCTGCTGCTCCGGTACGGGAACTAAAAAGTCCAAGCGTATGATAGCGTGTGCCGATATTCATTTTTTGGAGAAGTGTATCATCAATACCCGAGATTACCAGTCCAATGGTGTCCAGAACTGCAGTTCCTACAAATTCTGTCCGGGTACAGTGTGTGCTGATGCTTTTTATGTCCATAAAATTTACCCCTTTTCGGTATTGTGATTTTAATATAGCTTAAAAGGACAGGGATTTCAACGGATTTTGCCGTATTTGCAGGTGTTTTTGTGTTTTTTGAAACAGGGGAAACATTTTTGGAATGTTTTTTGAATTTTTTTGAAAAAAGTGTTGACAAATGCATCCGAAATGCATATAATAATTTTTGCAGTCGCGAGTTATGACTGACAAATAAAGAAAACGAAGCGTGGCTCAGTTTGGTAGAGCGCTGCGTTCGGGACGCAGAGGCCGCAGGTTCAAATCCTGTCGCTTCGACTGAATGGTTGGGAACACCGGAAAGCCTTATTTTATGGGCTTCTCCGGTGTTTTCTTTTGCCTGAAAAAGCTCTTTTGATTACTCCTGAAATTTTCGATTTTTGGGCGTTACACAAAACGTTACACAAAACTTTTCTTGCCCATACCTAAAAATTTTTTAGCATCTGTTTTTAGTGCTTTTTGGGGATTTCCCCAGCAGATTTTTTATGGTTATCCGGCAAAAAGATCCGCTGTAGCAAGGGAAATTTCGGAGAGGTCATTGACACTGGTGTTTAGCCTCTGTTTGTCAAAATGGGAATAAATATTCAGGGTTGTCTGGGTATCGCTGTGACCCAGCCAGTATTGAAGCTTCTTGATATCCCATCCTTTATTGATGAGCATGGAAGCACAGCTATGTCTCAGTTTGTGGAGCGTGATTTCCGGCCTTCCGAACTCCCGGGTTGCATGGTTGAAGGTTCGGGTGATATAGTTCGGATCATAGGCTTCTCCATTTTCCCATGTAAATATGTACCCTTCTTTATTTTTGTAGTCCCGTTTAAAAAAAGCTTTGTTTTCTTCCTGCTCCTGTTTGATTTGCAAAAGACATTTTTCTGCTGTGTCAAAAAGGTTCAGCGTTCTTTTGCTGGAATAGGTCTTTGTGGAATCGGAAGTGGTAACGGTCTTGACCCGGACAACTGTGTGATTGATGGAAATGGTCTTTTTCTTGAAATCCACTGCCGACCATTTCAGTCCGAGGATTTCCGAACGGCGCAGACCATAATAGGAACCCATAAAAGCAATCCCGACAAGACGCGGATATCTTCTGGAAAGGAAATGGATCAGGTCGGAGATCTCTTCCTCTGTGAGGAAGAGAAGCTCTTCGCTGTAGTCTGCATTTTTCTTTCCGTGGACAGAGATCGTAAGCACCGGGTTCATTTTTACCAGTTCGTCAATGACTGCCTGGTTAAATACCGCATACAGGATACTTTTGTAGCTTCTTACGGAGCGGACAGCCAGAGGCTCCCGTTTGTGGGTTTTCTGGTTGATCTTCCCATACTGTAAGGCATACTTGAAATACATATCTATCATACGAGGGGTAACGTCAATCATTTTCGGGTTGTCTTTTTGGAAATATTGTTTGATGGCGTTGACCCGGTAGATATATCCTTCATAGGTGCTTTTTTTCAGGTCTCTTTTCTTTCCTTCCAGCCAAAGATCCATATAATCACAGAGGGTGATCTCTGGATCCAGGTCTGGGGAGAAGGATGCCGGAAGTTCTTCCAGATAGGCATACTTTTCTTCGTATTCCCGGATCATGGCGTTTGCGTTGCGCTTATTGTTCTTGACTTCCAGCTTGGTGGATAAGGTTTTTGTTTTCCATGTATTGGATAATGGGTCTTTGTAGCTTAACCTCACATAATAATAGGATTTACCTGAGGGTAAGGTTTTTGTTACTAATGTTCCTGTCAATGTACATCCTTCCTTTCTCAAGGTCAATGTACATAATTCATTCTCAATATCATTATATACATCAGTCCCTATGATTTTCAACAGGATTTTCTAAAAGATACCGGATGATTTCAGATTTTGGGATCCGGTAGGAACGTCCGATTTTCCGGCAGGGGATTTTTCCCTCATGGAGAATCTTGTAGGCGGTTTTTTTGCCAATGCGGAAAATTTCGCACAGATCATGGATATTCAGTACATCAGGATAATTATTAAGCATACGATCACCTTCCTGTCTTACAGTGGTCTGGAAGGGCTTGTACGGCCTTCAGAAAGTCCACAGCGCCTTGGTTACGGGGGCAGGGTGTACTGTGTATGGTGTATTCGTCCTCTAAAGGGAAATCCAGTCCGGCAAAAAACTTTTGCAGGGAATAGAGGTTGATACAGGGATGGATCACTTTGCCGTCAGAGATACGGACAATGCGGTAAAGTTCACAGTAGCCGGGTCTTCGGTTGGCTTTGTAGCCCTGCCAGATGGTTTCTGTCTGCATATCCATATGGCGCAGGATGCGGCGTATACGGTGAATGGTGTAGGGCTTCCAGTCATAGACCCGGTGCAGTCCGGCGTTTGGGTCAAATTCCAGGACGGATTCATTGTTGGTTACGGGTGTTATTTTTTTATCTGACATTCTGTTTCCTCCTTGAAGCTTTTTTTATCTGATGATCGTCTGGTCTGGTTACAGGGACAGGCTTTAAATTCCTGCTTTTTTATGAAAGTGGAGAATCCTTTTTCATCAGACAGATGGTAAGCGGTTTCGTATTTTAGCGTCTGGCCTTTGACAAGTGCGAGGGCTTCTCCGTAAGTTATCATGGTTTTTTCCGGCTTTTTGATCCCTTTGGAATGGCGGATGATATTGAACTTTGGGGGATAAAGGTACATCCTCATTCCTTTTGCGATCCTCTTTTCTTTTCCGTGGAGATCAGTGACGGTTTTAATTGTTTGGGTATGCTCCGGGAAATACGCCAGCATTTCTTCATTAAGTTCAAGGTCACACAGGTATGCACACAGGTAAGAAGAAATATTATCGTCCTTTACTGCTTTTATACTGGTGAATCCGTGTCCCCATATAGAAGAAAAAACTTCATTTTTGATAAAGGGTGCAGGATTGTCTTTCCAGATATAAATGATATGGAGATGCCATGCCCCTCTGAGCTGGGGTTCACCAACTGCAATATATTCCGGGGTTTCGATTCCCTGCCTGTTCAGGTAATAGCGGAAACGCTGGTTGAATTTACGGAAGTCTTGATAAAGTCTGTGGGGGTCTGTTACATTTTCTTTATAGGTAAGGGTACACCACCTTACTTTTCGGGGATCTGTGATATTTGTAGTCACAAGCTCCCGGATTCTTTTCATGGTCTTTTTTAGGGAATTGCTGGAGTCTGCCCGCGTCTCTGCCTTTTTCTCGAAAGGCTTTATTTCTCCTGTTTCCACTACGACATATTCTGATTCGCTGAGCTTCTTGATTTTGGCCTCTGTGTTGTAGAAGCTCATGTACTGTAGTTCTGTGGTGTTTCCCATTTTTGTGACTGTCACATAGGAATCTTTTGTGGGGTTGACTTTTTTTGCTTCTATCTTTTCGTACTTCATAATACTGCCTCCTTTTTTCTGATGATATGGAATAACTATCAAGTAAAAGAGCCGCCGCCCTTTCCTGTGAGCCTTCCTCCCTGCCGGGAGATCCGGCATCACAGGTTCGGTGCGGCAGATGCTTTTATATGTTGCTGTAGTACCTTTTAAATTCCCTCTCCCAGAGCAGGAGAGGGATAGAGGTCAACTATGACGGTGCAGGGCTTTTGCCTGGATTCGGGCTTTCTGCATGACCTGACGCAGTCCGTAGGTGTTGAGTGCAACATAAATGACGGCATTATAACGTCCAATGTTGACAAAAAGTTCATTTTCATGGACATTTGTGCCAAACTTGCTGTAAAAACGTCGTAGGGCAAGAGATGCTCCGTGGATAATATCAATGGGCGTGGTATTCTGTAGGGAATAAAAGCCCTGGAACTCCAGTTCAATGATATAACAGCAGTCCTGGATATAGCTGCGCAGGATATATGGCTGTCGGAAAACGTGTGCCAGGGAACCTTCAGCGTCGGATCGGAGATTTTCCGGGATGATTCTGCCAGGCCAGTACGGTTGATGCTTGTCCAGGTACACGCGAAGCTCGTTTAAAAGTTGGTTTTTTATATTTTTCATAAAATATTCTCCTTTAGTTCAGCAATGATTTTAAAGTTTACGTCATCTTTGTA
>NZ_CABVDF010000170.1:0-6279 GCF_902497045.1 uncultured Blautia sp.
AATATTTGAATACAATGAAAATAAAAAATCAATATATTTTCATACAGACCGAACAATGCTCAGTGGAACAGAACAAAGAGAGTATGATTTTCCTGAATGCTGGATACGCAGCCAGATTGTCCACCCTCATTTTGTGGACAGTTTCCGTGATGTGTTTACCAATGTACAGAAAAATGGAGACATGTCTCCAAAAGAATTCCTTATTCGTACAAAGAAAGGAAACTACGAGTGGTTTAATCTGACTGCAAGACAGATCAGTGAAAAAGAGAGGGATGCGGATACGGTCATTGTACAGCTTGAATCCGCAGATCAGCAGCGTGCTCTGGAACTGAAATATATGCGTAAAACAGATTTTTATGAGGCAATGCTTTCAGAAACTGTGGCGTATGCAGAGGTAGATGTGGAAAGTGGACACCTGACTAAGTCTGGTGGATTATGGAAACAATATGAAACGGAATGTCTGAAAAATACAGAGGATTTTGTTTGGGTATTCCAGAAATACGGAGACCTTCTGGTCAGTGAGGAAGATAAGGAGCAATATAAACAATATCTGAATATTGATTATATGAGAAAGATGTATGAAAAAGGCATTTCCACTCAAAAATATTCGTTCCGCAGGTATGTGGAAAGAGAATTACGATGGATGCAGCTTGTAATCCATGTATTTCAGGATCGGTATTCTGAGAATATGTATGCTCTTCTTTATCTGAAGGATATAGATGCGGAAAAGAAACGAGAACTGGCGCAGGAATATGCTGCCAAAAGAGATCCTCTTACTAATGTATATAACAGAAGTGTATTTGAACGTGAAGTTACAGATTACATGGAAAAGGATCAATATTCAGAAGGGGCGCTGATCATTCTGGACATCGATGATTTTAAGCTGGTGAACGACCAGTTCGGGCATCTGAAAGGGGATGAAACGCTTAAATTACTTACTTCTGTATTGAAAAGTACCTTCCGGAGCGAAGATATTGTCGGTCGTCTTGGAGGTGATGAATTTCTTGTTTTTGTAAAAGGAGTCAGCCGAAGAGATATTCTGGATCGAAGAATGAAGGAACTGTTCGAAAAGCTGGAAACAAATCAGGACATTCCCATGACCTGCAGTGTAGGAATCAGTCTGATCAGAACAAAGAACTTTCAGTATGAGGAAGAAGTGAAAAAAGCAGATGCAGCCCTTTATATGAGCAAGAAAAAGGGAAAGAATCAATATAGTTATTATATGGAACAATGATCAGAGAAAAGGAAGCCTTAGAGCTTCCTTTTCAGCATTTCAGGATTAGAGGCGTGGACAAGTGCTTCTTCTTTAGAAATTCTGCCTGCCTTATATAGAGAAAGAAGACTGCTGTCCATGGAAAACATAGAATCAGTGGAAGAGGAATAAATCAGACCGTCAATCTGATGGATTTTATTTTCACGGATCATGTTTTTTATAGCAGGAGTTGTGGTCATCAGCTCAAAAGCAGAAACCATGGAAGAGTCGCTGTGGGCTGACGGGATCAGCTGCTGTGAAACAACTGCCTGAAGTACAGAAGCAAGCTGGACAGAAATCTGTCTCTGTTGATTTGGCGGAAAGACGTCGATAATACGGTCAATCGTATTGGCGGCTCCAAGTGTATGCAGGGTAGAAAGAACAAGATGTCCGGTTTCTGCTGCTGTCATGGCAATGGATATTGTTTCAAAATCACGCATTTCACCCAGCAGAATAACATCCGGGCTTTGCCTTAGGGAGGAGCGGAGAGCCACCACATAGCTTTCGGTATCAGAACTTATTTCACGCTGGCTGACAATACTTTTTTTGTGCCGGTGGAGAAATTCCAGAGGATCCTCCAGGGTGATGATGTGCTTTTCATGGTTTTCATTGATGGCATTGATGATGCAGGCAAGGGTTGTGGATTTTCCGCTGCCGGCTGGTCCGGTAACAAGCACAAGTCCTTTTTTGAGATTGCCAAGCTCGATGATCTGAGGCGGAATACCCAGGACTGCCGGATCAGGAAGTTCAAAAGAGATTACACGGATTACGGCTGCAAGAGAACCGCGCTGCATGTAAGCGCTGACACGGTATCGGGAAAGTCCCTGGACTGCAAAGGAAAAGTCATCATCTCCGGAAGCAAGAAAGGGATCCGGATTTCTATGTCCTGCAAGCTCGTAAATTTCGCGGATCATTGTTTCGCATTGTGCCGGCATCATGCGCTCCTCGTTTACCAAGGTAAGTTTTCCGCCTTTTTTGTAGGAAAGCGGACGGCCTGCAACAATAAAAAGATCTGAGGCTCCTTCTTTGGTTGTCTGTGTTAAAAATTCTAAAGCATTCATGCTCATTCCTCCATAAATAGACCTTGCAGAGAATCACTTTCCAGAAGAGGAAGACTCTGGTCGGTTCCCCAGTCATAGTCTGTATAAGTGTTCCAGGCAATGATCCTGTAATGATTTCCGTTTGAAAATGGCTGGAAAGAAATTTGGACTTCTGCCCTTAAATATTGATTCTCAGTAAGGGAAACTGTCCAGGTAAGCGTTTCGTCATCAGTAAAGCGGATTCCATTTTTACCATCCAGTTCTGTGCGGACATTTTTGAAAAAGGTATCCTCATCAGAAATATTAAGGTATTTCTGTACAGCTTCCGTTACCTGTATCAGGATATCTGACGATGCATTTTCTGCTTCGTAGTAAGCGGTTGTGCGGTCAGCGCTTTTTTGGCTGAGACGCATGTTTGCCCTGGCGCTGACAAGAGACAGCACAGAGAAGGTCAGAAGGCACAGAAGAACAAAGATCAGAACAAGGGTAGTAGTTCCGACGCTAATGGCAGACCGTGATGAGGAACGGTCTGAAGAAGAGTCTCTCATAATGTTTCACCTGACCTTTCCCTGTCTGATTCTTTTTCTGGTGCTGAAAATTCAGGATAATGAATATCCAGGCTGTACACAGGATTTTTTCTGTCCGGTGCGGTTATGCGGATGCAGGCGTATATAGCATGGTCTTTTTTCTGCTGAGTAATATGCATGGAAAAAAAGCAATCGCTCTTTGGACATTCCTGGAAAGCCTTGTCATAATAGACAGACAGACCATTTTCATCTTCTGTGATCTGAGGAAAATATTCTTTCATAGCCTCAGCGCTTCCGTTTGTATATTTCAGGGCAGAGGCTGCGCTGGATGCCTGAAGAGAAGCAAAACTCAGACGCCTGGCATCTTCATTTATGGTATATGCTTTGACAAAAACCTGGATGCAGACAGCGCTTCCAAGAGCAAAAAACAAAACCGAGATCATAAGTTCTATGAGAAACAGACTGGATTGGGTATTTCTTCGTGAATTCATAAAACAGTCCTTTCCTTTATTGCCGGATACTGTGGGCTTCACTTCTTAAATGAATAAGAAGGCTCACCGGAGTACCGTCATTGTCGGAAGCGGATATTTCAAGAAATCCGTTTCCCTTTTCAGTGATGCAGAAATTATTTACTTCCAGAATTTTTTCACCAAGTTCAGCAGAAACAGCAGTTCCTTCTTTTACAGAAAGCTCACAGAGATGATTGTCTTCCGGATAGATATAAGTCACATAAGTTTCTTCTCCAATCTGTTCCTTTGTGACAAGAGCAGTCTCTCCGTTTATTTCTGTCAGAGAAACTCCGTTTTCTCTGTCGTGCTGCCGGATTTTTTCAGCCGTATAAGAAAGCGCTGTCCGGGTAGAATAAGTGGAAGAAAGCTGGGAAGCTGAGGAACGGTATATCTGTACGCCGATCAGGATCAGCATAAAAGAACAGACCGAAAATACCCCAAACAGAGACAGACTGAAAAAGAGATCCGTCATATGCCTTTTTTTCAGCTTCATTAATTTTCTCCTTTCTTGCTGTTATTGGAAAAAACTGTGATGTCAGGCATCATATTAGAACCAAAAGCTTCATAAGAGACCAGATATTTTTCTTTATCATAAGAAATACCATAATTTTCTTCCAGATAGTCCATGCTGTCCGGGTAAAATCCCTGAGTGGCATAGCAGTGCACAGCGCTTTGCAGAATGGATTTCTTCAGACTTTCCTCTTCGTTGCTGGATGTGATCCGGGAAACTGAGGAAAGTCCGGACAGGAAAATACAAAGGATGCCACAAAAGATAAGAACATATAAAAACTTTTGCAGTACAGGACGGCGGCTACTTTTTTTAAAACGGTTCATATGTTATCCCTCCTGACTATCCGATGTTGGACATGATACCGATCAGTGGGAGCATAACAGACAGAAGGATCATTCCTACTGCAATAGAAAGGATCGCGACCAGTGTTGGTTCCACTTTAGAGACCAGACTGTCGAGCTGATCCTGTACTTCTTCGTCATATTGAACAGAAATTTGTTTCATTACTTCATCCATGGCTCCTGTTTTAAAGCCGATATAGATCATGCGAAGATAAAGCCCGGAAAAAATCTCAGCCTCCTGTGCAGCTTCTGCAAAGCCTGCTCCTTCTGAAAGCCTCTGACGGATCAGATCGATCTTGGGACTTACGGAAGGATGATCCACAAGGCGGGACACCATATCAAGGCTTTGGTCAATGTCGAGACCGCTGGATAAAGCGAGATACATTCCGCTGGCAAAACGGGAACAGGCTGTTTTTTCAGAGAGCTGTCTGGCTGCGGAAAAGTATCTGGAAATCGCAGCAGCCTTTGTCTGGCCTTTCCGGGTGCATGCAAAATAGAAGAACAGTCCTGCGGCAAGCAGAAGAAGCAGGACGAATATAAGACTGTAGTCTCCAAGTACTCTTCCGAATTTCAGCACAGCTCCGGAGAAGCCGGTAAGCCCTGCTCCCAGCTGACGGTAAACCTGATCAAAAACGGGAAGTACTTTTATAATGAGGACCAGAATGACAGCTGTCATGATCCCAAGCATGACCAGAGGATATGTAACGGCGCTTCGAATACTTTTTGCCAGTATTTCCTCTCTCCTGTAATGTTCAGCAAGACTGTTCATTACATCGTCAAGGCGTCCGGACTGTTCTCCGATCTCAGTCATACTGCACATATAAGCAGGGAAGTATCCTGCAGACTCAAGAGCCATAGAAAGACTTCCGGTAAGCTCCGTTTCGTGAAGAAGATTTTCTAATATTTGCTTTCCTTCCCCTTCCGGAGTATCTTCAATCATAATAGAAAGTCCTTCTACAGAAGAGATTCCGGAACGAAGGATCAGGGCAAGCTGCCCGCAAAAGGTGGTTAATTCAGAATTTGATAACTTTTTCATAAATCTCCTTTCTGCTCAGCGGATATATTGAGTGGTATAATTAGCGCCGTCGCCGATATATTTCAATATTTTTTTTGAGTTTTTATTTCCAGAAGCAAAAGTAGGATCCATACGTGTCCATGAATTTCCGGAAAACTCAATGATCTTGTCGATCCATCCGGTTTCTTCTGTATAGACACTGATCCAGGCATGATAAACCTCGCCGGAATATCCGATTTCCAGACGGGCAGGGATAGCCTGGGAGCGCAGCATGGCAGCTGTAAGGGACGCATAGTCAAAACAGATTCCTGTGCCGGTTTCCAGAGTAGCGTCAATATCCGGAAGGTAGCCCTTTTGAATGGAAGCTGCTTTTACATCGTCATAGGTAATGTTTTCTATTACATAATGATAGATGTCTGCCACAGCGTCCAGATCGTTTTTGGATTTGCTGACTACCTGGGCTGCTGTCTTTACTGCATTCATGTCTTCGGTAAAGTATACATACTGGTTGGGATACAGAAAAGGAAGCAGAGGATCTGCCAGAGCAACCTGCAGTGTTTCTTTAAAAAGGGAAATATATTTGGTATCTACAATATTTTCGTAGCCCTCGATTTGGTAATCTCCATCTCCGCTGGTAAGCGGCAAAGTGGTATAGGACTCGGAAGGCTGGATAAAATATTTGTAATTGACCTGATCTGGTCCGGTGATCTGGATATTTGCTTTGGCAGCAGTGCCCGTATATCTGGCCATGATATATCCCTGATCGATATGAGAGATGTCTATGGTAAGAGGGTCTGCGCCAAGGATCGAATTCCCGGATGCCTGTGGAATCAATACCTGCGGTGTGCTGGACCGTGTTTCCTTGTCTTTTTTTCCCGCGTTGACAGTCTGAACAGAAAAAAACGAGGTACACAGAAGGAGAAGAATCCCCCATAGACAGAAAAGTGAATATCTGCACTTCATGGTAAAGCTCCTTGTGTTCGATAAAATATATTTTAAGTATATCACTGGAAAAAAAACGGTACAAGGAATTTTGTAAGAAAAGTCGAAAGGATCATAAAAAGGATTGTAAAATTTATGCTTA
>NZ_CABVDF010000171.1:0-6253 GCF_902497045.1 uncultured Blautia sp.
ACAGTAACAGTTGATAAATTCTTTAAAAAGCTTTATACTGTTTATGTTGTAAAACATAAAAAACGAAAGAATGATAAGAGGTGTAAGGATGAATTATCAAGTTATAATCCCGGTTCTGGTTTCTTTTGCCATCAGTCTGGTTCTGGGACCGGTGATCATTCCTTTTTTGAGAAAACTCAAAATGGGACAGACAGAACGAGTTGAGGGAGTGCAGTCCCATTTGAAAAAAGCCGGGACGCCTACTATGGGAGGAATCATCTTCCTGATCGCAGCAGTGGTTACATCTTTGTTTTATGTAAAGGACTATCCATCCATTATTCCAATCCTGTTTTTGACATTGGGATTTGGAATTATCGGATTTCTTGATGATTATCTGAAGGTAGTACTGAGACGTTCCGACGGTCTTCTGCCATGGCAGAAATTTCTTCTCCAGGTAATTGTAACAGGTGTTTTTGTGTTCTATCTGCTCAATTATACAGATATCTCATTGAATATGCTGATTCCTTTCTGGCCGGGACATTATCTGAATCTGGGGATTCTGGCAATTCCTGTTTTGTTTATTGCAGTGATCGGAACAGTCAACGGTGTAAACTTTACAGACGGGCTGGACGGACTGGCATCCAGTGTTACTTTGATCGTTGCAGTGTTTTTTACAGTTGTATCAATCGGCACAAAAAGCGGTATAGAACCTGTTACCTGTGCAGTGGTAGGCGGACTGATGGGATTCCTTCTGTTTAATGTATATCCGGCAAAGATCTTTATGGGAGATACCGGTTCGCTGGCTCTTGGAGGATTTGTGGCAGGAACTGCCTATGTGCTTCAGATGCCGCTGTTTATCCTTCTGGTAGGAATCATTTATCTTGTGGAAGTGCTGTCTGTTATGATCCAGGTGACATATTTTAAGGCTACCCATGGAAAGAGGATTTTTAAGATGGCTCCGATCCATCATCATTTTGAGCTTTGCGGCTGGTCAGAGACAAGAGTAGTAGCTGTATTCTCCATAGTAACTGCCATTATGTGCCTGATCGCATTCATGGCATTTTAACAGGGGGGATACAGAAATGGATTTAAAAGCAAAAAAAGTGCTTGTATTCGGTTCGGGAAAAAGCGGCATTGGAGCTGCAGAACTGCTTGGAAAGGTTGGCGCCTGTCCGATTATTTATGATGGAAATGCAGATCTGGATAAAGAAGCAGTTATACATAAGCTTCCTGATATCAAAAATCTGGAGGTCTATGCAGGAGTACTTCCCCGGGAGGTACAGGAAACTTTGGATCTTGTAGTTTTGAGCCCGGGGGTTCCTACGGATCTTCCTATGGTAAAAAGCTTTTATCAGCAGGGGCTGCCTGTATGGGGGGAAGTGGAACTGGCTTATCGTACAGGAAAAGGGCGAGTACTTGCCATTACCGGAACCAATGGAAAAACAACTACAACAGCACTTCTTGGAAAAATCATGAGTGATGCGGAGAAGTCTGTTTTTGTGGTAGGAAATATCGGAACACCGTATACTTCAAAAGCGCTGGAAATGAAAAATGATTCAGTGACCGTAGCGGAGATTTCCAGTTTTCAGCTGGAAACAGTGGAGAAGTTTGCTCCGGAGGTCAGTGCTATCCTGAATATCACAGAAGATCATCTGAACAGGCATCATACCATGGAGGAATACATCCGGGTAAAAGAACTGATCGTAAAAAATCAGAAGCCGGAAAATGTGTGTGTGTTGAATTATGAGGATCCGGTGCTGCGGGAATTTGGAAAGAATATTGTACCAAAAACCTTTTATTTTTCCAGTGAGCGCAGTCTGGACAGAGGAATTTATCTGGACGGAGATCAGATTATCCTGAAGACGGAGAAGGAAGAGATTCCTCTGGTAAAAACAGGGGATCTGAAGCTTCCTGGAAAACATAATTATGAAAATGTGATGGCAGCCTCTGCAATGGCTTATTATGCAGGGGTTCCGGTGGAAAGTATCCGCAGGAGCATCTGCCAGTTTACAGCTGTGGAGCACCGTATCGAGTATGTAACAGAAAAGGACGGTGTGGTCTATTATAATGATTCCAAAGGAACAAATCCTGATGCTGCAATCAAGGGTATTCAGGCTATGGATCGTCCTACCTGGCTTATTGCAGGAGGATATGACAAAGAATCCTGTTATGATGAGTGGCTGAACAGTTTTAATGGAAAGGTACGCTCACTGGTGCTGATCGGACAGACAAAGGAGAAGATCCGTGATGCCGCAGAACGTCTGGATGTTTGTCCCTGTATCCTGTGTGAGGATCTGGAAGAGGCGGTAAAGCTTTGTGCAGAAAACGCGCAGCCGGGAGAAGCGGTTCTTCTTTCTCCTGCATGTGCAAGCTGGGGACAGTTTGATAATTACGAACAGCGTGGAGATATGTTTAAAAAGTTTGTAAATTCTCTTTGATTTTTCATGTCAGCACAAAACCTACATATATATCACTACAGAAAATGACCGGTAAAATGCCGGTCATTTTCCATATAAAGAAACGCTGCAGTTCTTTTGTGAAAAAAGAAATCATACCTATTATTGATAATGCTGCAGGAGGATGTCTATGAAAAAGAGCATCCGGGAAAGAACCGGAAAACAGGATATTCTGCTTCTGATACTGGTATTGTTTCTGGCAGTTTTCGGTCTGGTCATTCTGTACAGTGTCAGTTCATATAATGGAAGGGTTCGTTTTCATGACGCTGCTTATTATTTAAAAAAACAGCTTTTCGCCACGGCACTGGGTCTTGGGGTTATGTATGCAGCCTCCAGAATAGATTATCATGCCATGGTTGCACTGGCCCCGGCTGTTTATCTGGTTTCTATCCTGCTGAGTGTGGCAGTTCTCCTGGTGGGGCAGGAGATCAATGGTTCAAAAAGATGGCTGGCTTTCGGTCCTTTTTCTTTTCAGCCATCTGAATTCTCCAAACTGGCAGTGATTCTTTTTCTTGCATGGCAGATTGACAGAAGCCGAAAGAAAACATCGGGTTTCTGGTTTATGTGCAGAACTATGGCAACGCTTCTTCCTATTGTAGGTCTTGTAGGCTCCAACAATTTAAGTACGGCAGTAATTATTTTGGGAATAGGCGTAGTTCTGATTTTTGTGTCCAGTCCCGGATATGTTCAGTTTATTGGTATGGGGACTGCCGGCATTGGATTTGTGGCAGTATTTCTTGCGGCCGAAAGCTACAGGCTGGAACGTCTTGCCATATGGAGAAATCCGGAAAAGTATGAAAAAGGATTTCAGACGATACAGGGACTTTATGCGATCGGAAGCGGGGGACTGTTTGGGAGAGGGTTTGGAAGCAGTCTCCAGAAACTGGGGTTTGTTCCGGAGGCACAGAATGATATGATCTATTCGATCATATGTGAAGAGCTGGGGCTTGTGGGTGCGGCTGCTTTGATATTTGTATTTGGTCTTCTTTTGTGGAGACTTTCTGTGATCTCCATGCACAGCAGAGATCTTCAGGGGACGCTGATATGTGCTGGAATTATGGCACATATGGCGATCCAGGTGATCCTGAATATTTCTGTAGTAACAAATACAATACCAAATACAGGGATTACGCTTCCTTTTATCAGTTATGGAGGAACCTCGGTCATGTTTCTTCTGGCTGAAATGGGGCTTGCTCTCAGCGTCAGCTGTCACAGAAAAACAGAACTGGCATATGATAAATGAAAGAGGCCTTTTGGGAGTGAAGGGATTGGGGGAAATTCGCATTACAGGAGGAAGACCTCTAAAGGGTACCATATCCATACAGGGTTCCAAAAATGCGGCCCTGCCTATGATGGCGGCAGCGCTTCTGCATAAGGGAGTAAGCGTGCTCAGAGGCTGTCCGTGTATTGCCGATGTTTTTTGTATGGAAGAAATTTTAAGATCCCTGGGAGCAGTAACCTGGTGGGAGGGGGATAACCTGTATCTGGACTGCAGTTATGCAGACGGAACAGTGATCTCTGAAGAAAATACAGGAAAAATGCGTTCTTCCATGATTCTCCTGGGAGTGCTTCTTGCAAGAAACGGGAAAGGCACGGTGGGATATCCGGGAGGCTGTGTTATAGGAAAACGTCCTGTGGATCAGCATCTTCACGTACTTAAAGGACTTGGCAGCTATATCATAAAAGAAGAGGGTTTTCTGGAAGCGTCGTGTATAGGGCTGAAGGGAAGCAGGATCTGCTTTGAAAAAAGAAGCGTAGGAGCAACCGAGCAGGGAATCCTCGCGGCGGTAACAGCAGAAGGAAAGACGACACTTTTAAATTGTGCCAGAGAGCCGGAGATCGTCTGGCTGTGCAGATATTTAAGGAGAATGGGAGCTGAGATAAAAGGAGAAGGGAAAAGCTGTATTGAGATCAATGGAGTGAAGAAACTGAAGGCCGGAGATATGAAAGTTCCTCCGGATCGTATTGTTGCAGGAACCTATATTTGTGCGGCAGCGGCTACCAGAGGAAGCATTATTATAGAAAATCCGCCGGAAGGGGAACTGGATGCATTTCTGAAAGTGTACAGGAAAATGGGTGGACAATATATCAGGAAGAGTGGTAAACTAATAGCTGACGGAAGGGGAACCGCGTATCCTGTCCCTTATCTGGAAACAGAAGTTTACCCTGGCTTTCCTACAGATCTTCAATCTCCGCTGATGGCAGTTCTTACGACGGTTTCCGGCGTAAGCTGTATACAGGAAACGATTTTTGAAGACAGATTCAGAGCGGCTGAAGAACTGAAAAGGATGGGAGCCCGAATTACTGTTTCCGGAAGGCAGGCACGTATTGCAGGAGGATTTCCTCTTCATGGGTGCAGAGTGGCAGCAGGAGAACTCCGGGGAGGCGCAGCTCTGATCATAGCGGCTCTGGCGGCGCAGGGAGAATCAATCGTGGAAGGAAGCACCTTTATCTGCCGGGGATACCAGAATATTTGTGAGGATCTGGCTGCTTTGGGCGGACAGATTAAAAAGGATACAGGAACTGCATTTTATGAGAACATCGAAATACAGAAAAAAATTAAACATTACAGACAAACATAAAAAAATAATGCTGGGAGGACTGGGAGCAGTCCTTCTTGCAGGGATCATCTTTTTCTTTTCTTATTATCAGGTAAAAAATGTGGAAGTTATGGCAAGCGATCATTATACAGAAAAAGAGATCAAAGCCATGATCCTGAGAGGACCGATGTCGGGAAATTCCATTCTGGCGCCGATTCTCTATTCTACAGAGGATACAGGAGATATTCCTTTTGTAGAGGCTTTTACTGTTTCCAGATCAAACAGAAATACCATTGTGATCGGCCTGAAAGAAAAAAAAGCCGTAGGCTGTATTCCATATCTGGACAGCTACGTTTATTTTGACAGAAACGGGATTTTTATTGAGGGAGAAAAGAGCAGAGATGAAAAAGTTCCGTTTTTTGACGGAATTGCGGTAAAGCGTGTAGTGAAAAACGAAAAGCTTCCAATAAAAGACACGGTTCTGAATACAGCAGTAGCTCTTTCGACTATCTTTGCAAAAAATGAGAGTGTTCCAGAGCATATTGAATTTGATGAAAATTATGAGATCAGCCTTCTGTACGGAGATGTTACCGTGAATCTTGGCAAGGATGAAAATCTGGAAGATAAAATGACACGTGTGATTGCTATCCTTCCTCAGCTTTCCGGACAGAAGGGCGTTCTTCACGCCGAAAATATCAACAGCACAGTAAAAACCATCACATTCGAAGCGGAAATCGAGGAGGTAACCGCAGAAAACTGGACCGGCGGCTATGATGAAAATGGAGAATATACCGGCGACGGAGAATATGATGAAAATGGACGTCATGTAGGGCCGAAACCTATGACAGCTCTTGACTATGCTTTGGAAAACTGGGTGGGCGGCTATGACGAGGAAGGCGACTATACTGGTTCCGGAGAGTATGATGCAAACTGGAATTATGTAGGACCTGCGCCCACACAGGAAACCATAGATGCCATGGGAGACTGGACCGGCGGTTATAATGAGGAAGGCGGCTTTAACGGAACCGGAGAATACGACAGAGAAGGGAATTATGTAGGCCCTGCTCCTGAGACTACAGAAGACACAGATGAATATTCAGAGGATGGAGATTCAGAAGACGGATATTCGGAGGATGAATATACGGAGGACGGATATTCAGAAGAAAGTTATGAGGATTCGTGGGACGGAGAGTCTGGAGAAGCCTACTGACACCCGTCTTCCAATGCTCATGAGCAGCAGGGGCAGGTATCCCCATGTGACGAAAATCCATGAAAAAA
>NZ_CABVDF010000172.1:0-6205 GCF_902497045.1 uncultured Blautia sp.
AAAACTGGCTGCTTTTTGGCTATAAATTAAAGCTGATAGAGAAGAGTATAAACAGCAGAAGAGAAGCTTTTTGACTGAGGCTTCCGGTGCCAAAACGGTGCCAAGAAATCAGGCAAATAAAAATAAATAGTACAAATCAGTCGTTTTTCACTGTATTTTGGAGAGAAAACCATAAAAAATATGAGGTAAAATGATATTAAAGTATCGTGAAGGTGGACGTACTGTAGGATCAGGCCGTGTTGCTACCATCATCGAGTAATTAAATCTTAATATAGATTAGAGCAGTAATGCTTATTGTGTCCAAACGTAAGATTACCCCGGAACCGTAAGGTTTCCGGGGTTTTTCTGTTGCGTGGAAATAAATTTTCTATCTAATTCCAGAACCAAATCCCCCCTGCCTGCATCTAATTAGTGTAAAATAAAAGAAGCAAACGCGCGCAAATTACTCCGGTCGGACAGAAGGAGACAACCAACAATGACAAGAGATGTATTTATCAGAGAAATACGGCAGTCAGAATCCATGCTGTACCATGTGGCAAAGTCTATTCTGAAAAATGATTCAGACTGTGCAGATGCCGTACAGGAAACGCTTCTGAAAGCTTATGAAAAACTGCATACTTTGAAACAGGATCAGTTTTTCCGAACCTGGATCACGCGGATACTGATCAACGAGTGCAATGGGATTCTGCGCAAAAGGAAATGTGTGATCTCCTATGAGGAATATATGGAAAATTCAGATGCGGCAGAAAATAAAAAATATACGCATTTGTATATGGCTATCCTGAGTCTTCCGGAAGAGCTGAGGATTCTGGTAACGCTGTATTATATAGAAGGTTTTTCCCAAAAGGAGATCGCAGAAATCCTGCATATGCAGGAAGGAACCATCAAAAGCAGACTTTCACGGGCAAGAGCTCTTTTGAAGGAACAGCTTACAGAAGAGAGAAGCCGTTCCTTGATAAAAGCAGCAGGAACTAAGATGCAGTTACGGTAGAAGGAGGAGCAATTATGTCAGATCATAACTGGAAAAAAGCAGCGCCGGAAGTACCGGAAGAATTTCATATGAAATTCGAGGAAACATTAGAGCAGATTGAAAATAAGAAAGTCATTCATCATAAAAAGAACAGCAGAAAAATGATGATACGGATACTTGCCGCAGCGGCCATATTATGCAGTCTTGCAGTCACTACCATTGTGGCAGGGGAGCTTTTTCAGTGGAACGATGTGTTAAAGAAAAGGCTGAATCCATCAAAAGAACAGCAGGAGTCTCTGGCAAATCAGGGATATATCAAAGGAATCGGTCAGTCCCAGACACAGAATGGAGTGACTATCACGCTTGTAAATACAGTTCAGGATCAGAATCTTCTGTATGCGCTGTTTAAAATAGAAACATACGACAGTATTTTTATGGATGATACCACATCCTTTGAGGATGGTCTGAATATTAAAATTGACGGAACCTCCACATATGATATGGATGAACTGGGAAGCCGTGGAGCAGGGGCCGGACTGGCGTATCCTGAGGGAATATCGGATATTTCTCCACACTTACAGTATTATGAAGTTTCTTTGTCATATAATGGTGACTATGACCTCAGCGGTAAAACTGTTCAGATGGAGCTGAAGAATCTGACCCAGGGAGGAGATAAGGCAGAGAATGGAAAAGTAGTGGCGGAAGGCGTCTGGAAATTTGAATGGACACTGGATGATATTTTGTCCATGACGAAACTGGATGTAAACAGGAAATGTGATTTTGGAGGATATGAGATTACAGTAGATGCCATGGAAATTTCTCCTTTAAAATATACTCTTTATCTGGATTACGAGGAAGCTATGAAGGTATACGAGGATGAAAGAAACCGGTTCGAGTATAATGGTGATGATTACGGTATGGATCTTACAGGAAGAGCGCATATAGACCAGATTCGCTATCAGGACGGTACGGTTGTAAAAATGGATTATGAATCCGGCGGCGGCATTGGCGGCGGCGAAGAACAGTGGATTGAAGAAAAAGGGGTTGTAAAAATTTCTGAAAGCTTTGCACAGGTGATCGATGTAGACAAGCTGGAGGCAGTACATTTTGGAAACGTAGATTCCTGGCTTACAGTAAGATAAAAACAGAAAAACGGGTACTTTCATTTGGAAATCAGGGAGAGATCACTTCCGCAAATTTTATAAAATCATAAGGATCCGGGGATATTTCTGAATCAGCAGCGTCTAATATACAGAAACACATTACCGGCCGGTAAGGAAAGGAGCAGAGAATTGACAAAAGAAAATCTTGGCAGGCTGATTCTGGAATCAGAACGCCAAATGTACCTTACTGCAAAAACAATTCTGCACAACGACCAGGACTGTGGGGACGCGATTCAGGAAGCTATTGTAAAGGCGTTTCAGAAGATAGATACGTTAATACAGGAGAAGTATGCAAAAACCTGGCTGATGCGGATACTGATTAACGAGTGCTACAGCCTGCTCCGCCGGGAAAGCCGATATGTTTCCATGGAGGAAATAAAGGAATTTTCATCTGGGGAAGCAGAGGAGAAAAGGGATTACAGTGATCTTTATTCAGCTGTGAACTCTCTAAAGGAGGAGCTTCGGATTCCGGTGATCCTGTATTATGGAGAGGATTTCAGTATCAGGGAAATCGCACAGATTCTGGAAATTACAGAAGGGGCGGTACAGAAACGGCTTTTTCGGGCGCGGATGCAGCTAAGGGACAGACTTACGCAAATGGAGGTACCCATATGAGACTGGAAGAGATTAAAAAAGAGCTGCCTGAGACTCCTGATTTTATCCACAGGATGATGGTGGAGGAGGTAGAAAACCAACTTGGAAAAAAGGATACGGCAGTCAGCATAAGAACTCTCCGGAAAAAAAGAAAATGGAGCCCTGCTCGTGCGGCTGCTGTGGCGGCTCTGTGCGCTCTTGGATTTTCCACAGTGGCTTACGCAGGATATCAGTTATACACCATGTATGTGGAAAAACAGGGGAAATATGGGATTTCTGCGGGGATAACTATGGAAAAAGCCTCCGCTTCCCTTATAGTTCCAGATGAAATCCCACAGGTGAAGATCCAGACTGGGTATATTCCGGAAGGAATGGAATGGGCAGATGATGCTTCTGGAAAAACAAGGCTTTTTTACTCAGAAACACCGGATCAGGGAGGGATTTCCATAGGAACGGTACTTCTGGACAGTGATGACACGGATCAGATTCTTACGGAAACAGGAGTAATAGAAAGTGAGAAAAGAACTTTTGGCAGCAGAGAGGGAATTTACCTGAGATTTCAGGATCTGGAGCAGGATAAAACTTTTAACCAGGTAATCTATCTTCTGTGCCCGGAGGAATATCAGGTTGTCATCATGAACATCGGAGATGATGTGACAAAAGAAGATGCGGTAAAATTTGCAGAAAATCTTTCTTTTGTGAAAACAGGTGAAATGGAGAAAACAGAAAACCTGTATTCCTGGAGTGAATACGTTTCGCCGGAAACGGAAGAGGCGGAGCCTTTGGAGACTTCCATAGCAGAGAACGAGCTTCCTGTAGTAAAACCGGGGGAATGGCTGGAACAGAGAGTAACAGGTGAAACAGAAAACGGAGAATATCTGGAACTGGATGAAGTACAGATGAGGGTAGATTCTGTACAGGTTTCTGACGATCTCAGTCTTCTGGATGGAGCAGCACTTCCGGACGGATGGAAGGAAGCACTGGGAAGCGATGGAAAACTTGCAGTTAATAACCTGTCGTATATAAAAAGAGGAGATGGTGTGGAAACCCTGGATCAGGTGGTAAAAACGGAAACTATAGATCAGAAGCTGCTCTATGTGACTGTCACCTACAAAAACCCAACAGAAACTCCTGTTTATCATATGCTGTATCTTGGAAGTCTGATGCTGATAGAGCAGAAGGACGGAACGTATTCTGTCAGGGATATGGAGACCGGAAATTTCCAAAAAGATGGCGTCGAGTATGATTTTGTAAAGGGAGACGGCGTGGCCTCCAGTACAGAGATGGCTTACTACAGTATTCACGACGAATATGGAAACGGCGGAAATTATATTCCTGTGCTGAAAGCAGGAGAAGAGGTGCAGGTGGATATGGCATGGATTGTAAACGAGCCGGATCTTTCTAAGGCATTTCTGAATCTTTCCGGGGAAGGTTCCTGCTGGGAATTTACAGAGACGGTAAGAGAAACCGGACTGGTGGATATCCGACAATAGGGAACGATTCGTTTTCAGTAACCTTAAGTTTTGCATATTTTTCAGGAAAATACTTGACTTTATACTTACTACAACCCTTATAATGAAGCCATAAAATCACAGTGATTGAAAAAATGGCGCCATCAGAAACACAAAGATCAGATGCGAAAGGAGCGCAGTAAGTATTATGAATATTAAAGAAGCGGAAACTCTCAGCGGTATTTCCGGTCAGAATATCCGCTATTATGAAAAACAGGGACTGATCAGTCCAAAAAGGAATCGGATCAATTCCTACAGAGAATATGGAGAAGAGGATATCCGGATATTAAAGACCATTCGTATGCTGAGGATGCTGGACATGCCTATTGAACAGATCCGTCTGATTCTTAAGGGAGATCTAGCTATGGGAGATGCCTTAGATATGCAGAAAGTCAGGCTGGAGGTGCAGGCAAAGAAGCTACAGTCTGCCATCAGCTTCTGTGAGCAGATGGGGAAAGAGAAAATGACTCTGAAGGAGCTGGATATAGACAGCTGCCTGGAACAAATGGAAAAGAATACTTCCAGAGACGGATATTTTACCCGTTGGGTGGAGGATTACAAAAAGATCGCACGGGAAGAGGCGCAGAGGGTCTTTACTTTTATACCGGATGATGCGGTGACCAATCCCCGGGAATTTACAAATGCGCTTCTGGCATATGCAAAAGAAAAGGATTTGAATCTGGTGATCACAAAGGAAGGAATGTATCCGGAGTTTGAAATCGACGGAGTGGAGTACCGGGCAGAACGAAATTATGGACGGGCCTATCGGGTACCGGTAGCCGTGATCCATTGTGAAATGATCCATCCGGAATTGTATGAGACAGAGATGGAGCCAAAACGCCGCCGTTGGGTAAAGATTTTGTATCATTCTCTTCCTGCACTGGGATTTATTTTTCTGATTTTTCTTATGATGGGCGGTACAGGAGGACTTTCTCTTTCAGAGTTTTTTACCACAAAAGAAGGCATGATCCTTTTAATCCTGATCGTTATTCTGGGAATCTCAGAATTCGTGCATTTTTATCTTCTTTACCGGAATATGGACGGACCGAGATAACGTGGATGTACCGTAAAATTTGAGGGCGGACCGAGCCCTGTGTAAATGGGCAGTATCAGAAACAGAAGATATGAGAATGTCAGAAGGCTGTTGGTAAACGGATTACCGGCAGCCTTTGTTGTCTACAATAAGCATATTTAATTTTTTCCAGCGGCGAAGCTCCTTGGAGGTAAAGAGGAGATGCTGCTTCAGTTCATCTGTAGGGGGCTGTGGAGTCAGGGTTACCAGACATTTAAAAGCGCAGGGCATCAGATCAGCGCTGGAAATGCCGCAGAGAAGTCCCTCTGTAAAATCACGAAGCTCCAGAGGATTGAAAATATAAAGAAGATCTTCCTCCAGGCTGTTGTACTGATTTACGAAAGAAAAACGGATCAGCATATCACTGTAGACGACCTTGCCTGTATAGTAGATCTCACTGCTCCGCCCGGTAGGAGTTACGGCGCTGATAGACAGAGAGGCTTCATACTGGCTGCCGTCCTCGCTTTGATGGATATGGATCACTCCGTCCTTCAGGCGATTATACCTTCCATCATAAAAATAGAAATAGAGCTTACGGGCCTGATAAAAAGGACTTTTCAGTTTTTGATCGGGAACGGGAAAAACAGCAGGTCGTTTTGGCTGCTGTTCCATAAGCTGATTGATATTAACATTCAGTGCGTCTGCTATATCATAGAGAGTGTCTATGTCCAGGGTAATCTCGCCTGTTTCATATTTGCTTAAGGTGGCACGGCTTTTGTGTATCAGGTCGGCCAGCTGCTGAAGAGTCATGCCCTGATTTTTTCTGTGATTGCGTATTCGTTCTCCAATATGTTTACTGATCTGGCTCAATTTTATTCACCTTGTTTCGTAAAAATATACATTGTCTGTGTTTTAACAGCTAAAAAATCTATAATATACAGAAATGTGTCTAAAT
>NZ_CABVDF010000173.1:0-6162 GCF_902497045.1 uncultured Blautia sp.
TTTTTTGAAATAAAAAGATTTTGGTAAAAGACAACAGCAGGAGGACATGGATTTGAGCGAAAAAATTTTACTGATCGACGGACACAGTATTTTGAACCGTGCATTTTACGGACTTCCGGATCTGACAAATTCGGAGGGTCAGCATACGGGAGCAGTATATGGGTTTTTGAATATTATGTTCCGCATACTGGAGGAGGAAAAACCGGATTATCTGACAGTGGCTTTTGATCTTCATGAGCCTACATTCCGGCATAAAATATTTGACGCTTATAAAGGAACCCGTAAAGGAATGCCTTCCGAACTGGTAGAGCAGGTTCCTCTGATGAGAGAAATGCTGACTGCTATGGGAGTAAAAACCGTTTCCATGGGCGGATACGAGGCAGATGATCTTCTTGGTACTCTTGCCCGAAGAAGCGAGGCTCAGGGAATGGATGTAACCATTCTTTCCGGAGACAGGGACCTTCTCCAGCTTGCTACAGACAAGGTTCTGATTCGCCTGCCAAAAACTTCACGGGGTAAAACCACCATTGAAGATTTCCATACAAAAGAGGTGATCGAGAAATATCAGGTGACACCACCCCAGATCATTGAACTGAAGGCTTTGATGGGAGATTCCTCTGACAATATCCCAGGTATTCCAGGCGTGGGAGAAAAAACAGCCACCAAACTGATCGTCCAGTATGGTTCTATCGAAAATGCTCATGACCATCTGGAGGAGGTTAAGCCAAATAAAGCCCGGGAATCTCTGAGGGATCACTATGATATGGCAGTTCTCAGCAAAACTCTGGCAACTATCAATACAGAAAGTCCTCTGGAATACTCCTATGAGGAGGCAAGACTTGGAAATCTTTATACACCGGAGGCCTACGAGCTTTGCAGGCGTCTGGAATTCAAAAATCTTCTGGGACGTTTTGACACAAAGGCGGCGCCGGAAAGCACTATGGAACAGAGCTTTTTTACCTGTGCTGACCTGAGCGGGGCAGAGAAGCTTTTTGCCAAAGCGGCAGAAAAAACATATATTGGCACATCTTTGATCGCGGACAGAGATCAGGTGTATGGTCTGGGTCTGGCGCTGGAAAAAGATGAGATCTATTACCTTCCGGCAGAAGGGCTTATGACTGGAGAATATCTTTGCAGCAAGCTGTCAGATCTTGGGAATCATGTCAGGATCTCTGCTATGGATATAAAAGCTTTGTTAAAACATACAGATCTTAAAGATACTTCGCAGGTGTTTGATATGGGGATTGGGGCGTATCTTTTGAATCCCCTGAAATCCTCGTATACTTATGAGGATATTGCCAGAGAGTACTTGAATGGAATAAGCCTTCCTTCCAGAGAAGAACTTCTGGGAAAAATGACCTTTGCAAAGGCATGGGAAGCCTCCTCAGAAAAACTGGGCATTTTTGCCTGTTATGAGGCTTTTACAGTTTTAGCTGCCAGAGAACCGGTACAGGATGCTCTTCAGGAAAGCGGCATGTGGAAGGTTTATACAGAGATTGAGCTTCCGCTGGTATTTACTTTGGACTCTATGGAAAAATGGGGCATCCGGGTAAAAGGAGAAGAATTAAAGGCTTATGGAGAAAAACTCAGCATCAGGATACAGGAACTGGAGCAACTGATTTATGAGAAAGCGGGAGAAGAATTTAATATCAACTCTCCCAAACAGCTGGGGGTGATCCTGTTTGAAAAAATGGGAATTCCCGGAGGCAGGAAGACAAAAACCGGCTATTCGACAGCTGCAGATATTCTGGAGAAGCTTGCGCCGGAGCAGCCGATCGTCAGCGATATCCTGGAATACAGACAGCTTACAAAGCTGAAATCCACTTATGCAGACGGACTGGGCGCTGTGATCGAAAAGGATGGAAGGATTCATTCCACCTTTAATCAGACTATTACAGCTACAGGACGTATCAGCAGCACAGAACCAAATCTTCAGAATATCCCTGTCCGTATGGAACTGGGACGGCTGATCCGCAAGGTTTTTGTACCGGAGGAGGGATATGTATTTCTGGATGCAGACTATTCGCAGATTGAACTGCGTGTGCTGGCTCATATGTCCGGGGATGAAAAGCTGATCCAGGCATACAGGGAGGCGCAGGACATCCACAGACTTACTGCTTCTCAGGTGTTCCATATTCCTTTTGATCAGGTGACAGATCTTCAGAGAAGAAATGCAAAGGCAGTAAACTTTGGTATTGTTTACGGAATCAGTTCTTTTGGACTAAGCCAGGATCTGAGCATTACCCGTAAGGAAGCGGCAGATTATATCGAAAAATATTTTGAATCTTATCCGAGGATCAAGGATTTCCTTGACGGAATGGTAGAGGATGGAAAAGAAAAAGGCTATGTTTCCACTATGTTTGGAAGAAGACGCCCGGTTCCGGAACTGAAATCCAGCAATTTTATGCAGAGATCTTTTGGAGAACGTGTGGCAATGAATTCCCCGATCCAGGGAACTGCTGCAGATATCATCAAAATTGCCATGAATCGTGTTTACGAAAGACTGAACAGAGAAGGACTGCAGTCCCGTCTGGTGCTTCAGGTTCATGATGAGCTTCTTATAGAAACCAAAAAGGATGAGATCCCGGAGGTTTCCAGGATCCTTCAGGAAGAAATGAAAGGCGCGGCACAGCTTGCCGTAGAACTTGAGGTAGATATGCATCAGGGAGAAAGCTGGTACGAGGCCAAATGACAGGAGAACGGAATCATATGAAGGTTATTGGACTGACCGGCGGTGTAGGCGCAGGAAAAAGTACAGTCCTGAATTATCTGGAAGAGCATTTGTCCGCCTGTGTCGTACAGGCGGATCAGGTCGGACATCAGGTCATGGAGCCTGGAGAGAGGTGTTATGCTCAGATAGTGGAGCTGTTTGGAAAAAAAGTGACAAAAAATGACAAAACCATTGACCGGAAGAGGGTTTCTGATGTAGTATTCTGTAATGAGGAAATGCGTCAGAAATTAAACGGGATCGTTCATCCGGCGGTAAAGTCCCGGATACTGGAAAAAATACAGGAAGAAAGGGAAAAAGGCTGTAAACTCTTCGTTGTTGAGGCTGCACTTCTTCTGGAAGATCATTATGACGCATTTTGTGATAAGATCTGGTATGTGCATACAGACAAAGAAATCCGCATCAGCCGTCTCATGGCCAGCAGAGGTTACAGTCGTGAAAAGGCAGAGAATATTATTGCCAGTCAGGCATCAGAAGAGTTCTTTTTTTCTCATGCAGACTATGTGATAGAAAACAACGGATGTCCGCAGGACACATACAGACAGATAGAAGAAGGGATAAATAAACTATGAGACTTTGCAGCATAGCCAGCGGAAGCAGCGGTAACTGCATTTATGTAGGTTCAGAATGCGCCCATGTTCTGGTGGATATCGGCATCAGCGGAAAAAAGATGGAAACCGGTCTGAACAGTCTGGAGCTTACAGGAAGAGATATTGACGGGATACTGATCACCCATGAGCACTCCGATCATATCAAAGGACTGGGAGTGATCGCACGGAGATACGGGATTCCTATTTATGCCACCGGCGGAACCGTGGACGCTATGGTCCGCTCCGGATCTCTGGGAAAGATTCCGGAAGGAATCTTCCATGAAATACGAGAAGACGAACCTTTCCTTATCAAGGATCTGAAGGTGAAGCCCTTTACCATATCTCATGACGCAGCCCAGCCGGTGGGATACCGCCTGGAATGCGGAGCGCATTCGGTGGGGATCGCTACAGACCTTGGGAAATATAATGATTATATTATCGAAAATCTGCAGGATCTGGACGCTCTGCTTCTGGAGGCAAATCATGATATTCGCATGCTTCAGGTGGGGAAATATCCATATTACCTGAAACAGAGGATTCTGGGAGACAGGGGACACCTTTCCAATGAAAATGCAGGAAGACTTCTGTGCAGACTCCTTCATGACAATATGAAAGCAATCTTCCTGGGGCATTTAAGCAGAGAAAACAACTACGAGGAGCTGGCTTATGAAACAGTCTGCTCAGAGGTAACACTGGGAGACAACCCTTACAAATCAAAGGATTTTAAAATTCAGGTGGCGAAACGGGACTTTGCTTCCGAGGCAGTTACCGTATAGAAAGGATCAAATACCATGAAAAAAACAATCATCACAGTAGTAGGAAATGACACAGTAGGAATTATTGCAAAGGTATGTACCTATCTGGCAGACAACAACGTAAACATTCTTGACATTACCCAGACTATCGTACAGGGTTATTTCAATATGATGATGGTAACAGATACCAGTGCATCTGCAAAAGACAGCGCATCCCTTGCAAGAGAGCTGAACGACCTGGGGGACAGCATCGGCGTCGTGATCCACTGCCAGCATGAGGACATCTTTAACAAGATGCACAGAATCTAAAAAAGACCTGTTAGGACTACTGAAAGTATAAGGAGACATGAACCTATGATTAACATGTTTGAAGTAAATGAGACCAATAAGATGATCGAACAGGAAAACCTTGACGTTCGTACCATCACCATGGGAATCAGCCTTCTGGACTGTATCGACAGCGATCTGGAAAAGGTAAACGAAAATATTTACAATAAGATCACAAAATATGCAAAAGATCTGGTAGAAACCGGTGACAAGATTGCAGTGGAGTACGGGATTCCTATTGTGAACAAGCGTATTTCTGTTACTCCTGTTGCACTGGTAGGCGGAGCAGCCTGCCGTTCCACTGAGGATTTTGTTTCCATTGCAAAAACTCTGGACCGGGCAGCAAAAACAGTAGGCGTAAACTTCATCGGAGGCTATTCTGCTCTGGTAAGCAAGGGAATGACTCCCGCAGAGGAGCTTCTGATCCGTTCTATTCCCCAGGCTCTTGCTGTTACCGAGCGTGTATGCAGCTCTGTAAATGTAGGATCTACCAGAACCGGCATCAATATGGATGCGGTGAAGCTGATGGGTGAGATTGTGCTGGAAACTGCAAAAGCAAGCAGAGATCAGGACTCCCTTGGCTGTGCCAAGCTGGTTGTGTTCTGTAATGCGCCGGACGACAACCCGTTTATGGCAGGCGCTTTCCACGGAGTGACAGAAGCAGACTGCATTATCAATGTAGGAGTCAGCGGACCGGGTGTTGTAAAGACTGCACTTCAGAAAGTACGCGGCAAGGATTTTGAAACTCTTTGTGAAATGATCAAAAGAACAGCCTTTAAGGTTACCCGTGTAGGTCAGCTGGTGGCCAGGGAAGCATCTAAACGTCTTGGAGTTCCGTTTGGTATTGTAGACCTTTCTCTTGCACCGACTCCGGCTATTGGAGACAGTGTGGCAGAAATCCTTGAGGAGATTGGACTTGAGAGAGTGGGAGCTCCGGGGACAACAGCAGCTCTTGCCCTTCTGAATGATCAGGTAAAAAAAGGCGGCGTTATGGCCTCCGCAGCAGTAGGCGGATTAAGCGGTGCCTTTATTCCGGTCAGTGAAGACCAGGGAATGATCGATGCGGTAAATCTTGGAGCGCTTTCTCTGGAAAAACTGGAAGCAATGACCTGTGTCTGCTCCGTAGGACTGGATATGATCGCTATTCCGGGAGATACAAAGGCATCTACTATCTCCGGTATCATAGCAGATGAGGCGGCCATTGGAATGATCAACCAGAAGACAACGGCTGTGCGTGTGATCCCTGTGATCGGCAAAGGCGTTGGTGAAACTGTAGAATTCGGCGGACTTCTGGGATATGCGCCGATCATGCCGGTGAACTCTTTCTCCTGCGAGGCATTTGTTGACCGCGGCGGAAGAATTCCGGCTCCGATCCACAGCTTTAAAAATTAAAATACTAGGTTGACAACAGCGATTTCATGTGCTAAAGTATAAAACAACAAAACCGATGAGGAAGAAGAGTAAACATTTTTGTATCATTACAGAGAGCGGGGCATGGTGGAATCCCGTATGAAGCAGGATGTCGAATGGCCTTCCGAGGGCGGCCCGAAATCATTTTATCAGAGAGTAGGCGCTGACGGGAACCGAACCCGTTACCAATCAGGAGTGTATGTTTGTACATGAGAAAGTGGACATTTTGTCAATTTGAGTGGTACCGCGATAATAAGAAATTATTACCGTCTCAAGCATTAGCTTGAGGCGGTTTTTTTGTTAGGGCAAGGCCCTGTTTTACATTGTGAAGTTTTTCGTTGATCCGAAAAAC
>NZ_CABVDF010000174.1:0-6126 GCF_902497045.1 uncultured Blautia sp.
CTTTTTTATGATTTATCTATTACAGTACTGTATCTCTTTTCATGTGTATCATACCAGTCCTGTGCTTCTTCTGAAATTGGGATTATTTTAAGATTGTTTGTCTTTTTCTTTGATTGAAAAAAAGGGATTTATTTTTGTGTCTTTTTTTTGGAAAGTAAACCCTGGTACATAAAAAAAGACACCAGCGCTGTCACTGATGTCTCGTATGATGCCTCCGGTATTCTGCCGGACTCATGCCATATCTTTTTTTAAATGCCTTTGAAAAATAATGATAATCATTAAAACCTGAACGATTTCCAATCTCCCGGATCTTCAGATCTGTCTGCTCCAGCAATTCTCCTGCACAGGAAAGTCTCTGTGACAGAAGAAAATTAGAAAATCCAATTCCCATTTCCTGGGTAAAAAGATAGCTGAGATAAGAAGGATTTACGCTAGCCTCCTGAGCTGCTTCCGTAAGGCCGATGGGCTCTTTAAAATGATTCTGTATAAATTCCGCTGCAATCCTTACTGTTTTATTGATATTTTCCGGTATTTGTGTTTTCTTTTTACAAAAAAGATACTCTTCATCCTTCTGATACCAGGATTCCAGCTGCCGCAGACTGGTAACCTTTCTGTAATCTCTCTGAATGTCTATTCCCATTTCCTGCTCCAGCCTTCGAAACCACTGTATCACCAGCCGGCTTTCTGTCTTCCTGTCACGAAACAAATCCCATACTTTCCGTCCCTCTTCCACAAAAGAATCTTTATCTTTTTCCGCAAAGGCTTTGTGGATTCGATTTCGGCATTCCTCTAATCCATCCGGCAGATCCGGATTCACATGACAGTCCGGCTGATAGTAAAGAATCTCTCTTCTGTCATAAAAAGAAACATGCATCATGTCTCTGGCCTGCTGGTACGCCTGAACCAGTGCTTCTGCACCAATACAGACATTACTTACACAGATCCGGTAGCAATGTTCCTCTTTTTTGCATATTTTATAACAGGCAACAGCTGTATCTGTCAGCTTCTGCTGCATGACACTGCTTTTCCGGATGTCAGACAGATCCAGAAAGCAGCAAAAAATACCAGTTCCCAGATAGATCACTTCCGTTCTGTAGCTTTCATTTTTAAAATGCTCTTCCAGTTCACGGCAAAGCCTCTGATAAAATATCTGGCACTGCTGCTCCGCCTCAAAGTGTGTCCATCTCTCCTCCTCTGCTTCCGGGCTTTCCAAATACATGCAGACTACTGCACAATTATGAAAAGAACCTGTGACTCCCGCTGCTTTCGCAGCCGCTTCTTTTTCTTCTCCTTTTACCGCACCAGACAGTACGCTGTTAAAAAACAGGCCTTTCCGGTTCATACTGTCACCTGTATTATCAGAAAAAATTTCTTTTTTCTCCTGCTCTTCCATGCTGTTTCTGGTATTTACAAGAAGCTGGCTTAAACTGTCCTGATCCAGTGTGTTTTTCAGAATGTATTCGTTTGCCCCCTCTTTCATTGCATCTTTCACATATTCAAAATCATCATGACAGCTTAATACAATAATATAAATATGCTTGTTTTCTTTTCGTACTTTTTTTATAAGTTCGATTCCGTTCATAAAAGGCATGGATACGTCTGTAATCAGAAGTTCCGCATCTGTTTCCATAAGAATACGGTATGCCTCCTCTCCATCGCGTGCCTCTCCCGTAATTTCAAAACCGTTTTCTTTCCATGCAGGAAGGATCTTAAGATAACTCCTTACAAGGTAATCATCATCTGCAATGATTGTTTTGATCTGTCTCATTGTTTTTGTCCCCCTTTTGTGCCGGCAGAAAAATCACTGCTGTGGTTTCCTTTTCCGAGCTTTCATAATAAATATCGGCTTCTTTTCCATAATATAAATGCAGTCTCTCCTGGATATTCGGGATTCCAATTGCTGTAAAACCTGTGGTCTTTCGGCTTTTTTCTGACAAAAGCTTTCGGATCTGTTCCTCTGTCATTCCTCGTCCATTATCTGTCACCTTAAGATACAGTCTGCCCTCCACCAGTTCTGTTTTGATCTTAAGACATCCCTCTTTTTCTTTCAGATCCATTCCGTGAAGCAGTGAATTTTCCACCAGCGGCTGAAGAAGCAGTCTGGGAACCTGATATACTTCTGTATCGGTACTGACCTCATACTCTACATGAAACTGTCCTCCATACCGAAATTCCTGAAGATGAAGATATTTTTCAAGAATATGTATTTCCTCTGCCACGGTAATAAACGTTCCCTTTTTGCTGATTGCAGTCTGAAGAAGCTCTACAAAATCACCGATAAGTTTCCCTGTATCTGTTTCGCCCTTGATAAGAGCTGAATATTTAATGGAATTCAATGTATTATACATAAAGTGAGGTGTGATCTGGTACTGGAGTGCTTCAAGTTCTACATCCTTTTTTCTGTCTTCTTCTATGATAAGACGCTGGATCAGATCTTCGATCCTGTCCAGCATTTCATTAAAATCCTCTACCAGCATGCCTATTTCATCATTGGACTCAGCCTCTGCTCTGAAATCCAGGTTTCCTTCTGATACTCTGGACATTGCTCCGGTCAGTTTTTTCAAAGGTCTGTAAATCAGTCCGGACAGGTATAATGCTGCAAAAACCGCTGCTAACATAACAATCAGAAGAACACCTATAAAATATTTTCCTGTTTCCTGTAAAGTGTGCAGAACAGCATTCCTTTCTGTTACAACAAAAAGACCGAATCTGGAAAAGGGAGCTTTGCAGAAGCTGTACAAGTTATTTCCATCTGTTCCAAAATTTTCAGTACCGCCTATGCGTTTTTGGTAGCATTCCAGATTCCAATAGGGCGCCCCTGTTTCATACGGTTCTGAAGAAGTAAGCACACGTCCCTCATTATCCAGAAGAACCGCCTCCTGCATGGTATCCTCGTAGATTCCATCTATATATTGATAGTACAGTTCTCTTTCTCCCACATTAGATAAAATATATCCAAGAACTTCTTTTTCTGAACGTATCTCTTCAACAAAGGAAATCTGTAATTCCTTATCTGATACCAGATCCTGCAGGATTCCGGGAGATTTTTCATCTTCATAAAAAGTTTTGATATCTTTTATGTCTGAACTCTGTATTTCTTTTCTGTATACCGGATATTCCTCTGAGGTCACCAGGACCTTTTCGTTTTTCATCAGAAGGTACATGGATGAAATACCAGATTCTCTTCCGCAGAATTCTTTCAGCCGCTCTGCCATCTGATCCAGATGTTCACTGTTCTGTCTGTTTCTGTATTGCTGTATTTCATTTTTAAGTTCCTGGTCGCAGGAGGCATATATGGTTATATCCTGTATATTTTTCATGGTCTGATCCATGACATCAATCATCTGGGCACTTCTCTGCTGCAGTGTTTTCAGGTAATTTTCTTCTATCACTCCTGCCGACTGCCGATAAAAAATAACAGTTACGGCGGTGGATGCCAGAAGTGTGATCAATATCATAGCCGTTAATATTTTACTGCGAATACTTTTCATCATATTCCTCCAGGCTTTCTCCGGTAAGAAGCTCAGCCTCCAGTATTTTCTTTTTGGGAACCTCTTCTCCTTTATACATGGCATCTATATATAAAATCGTCTCATATCCAATCTCATATCCATATTGTGCGATCAATGCACTTATGCTCCCTTCCCTGAGTGCTTCAAGAGAATCTGACTGTGCATCATGGGACACAACAAGAATATCATAATCTTTCACCTCATCCACCAAACCCAGCGCAGCCACGGCGCTGTTGGCTATAATACCTCTTATCTCGGGATATTGGTTCTGCAGCTTATGGATCTCTTTCTCAGATAATTTACGGTTTCCATACCCTTCTTCTAAAAAAGCTACCTGCATATTTGGCTCTTTCTCTATATATTTACAGATTCCGTCTACCCTCTGCCTGTGATTCAGCTGTCTCGTATCGCCTGATATCACACCAATATCTCCATGATGATCCAGAGCTTCACACAGATATTCTGCCAGTCTGTATCCAGCCTTTTCATTGTCGATTCCTACATATGGAATATCCGGATCCTCAAAAGGCGTATCATAGGAAATCAGCGGAATCCCCTTTTCCTCTGCAGCTTTCCTGTAATCAGGATATGTTCCGGAATCAATAGGCGCCACTGCAAGTACATCTACATTTTTCCTGATCAGACTACCCGCAAGTTTTTCCTGTGCCTCCTGGTCTGCTTCTGATTCCGGAGAAAAAAGTATCAGTTCTGCACCTGTTTCTCTGGCTGCTGTTTCCATTCCAGACTGCATCATCATCCAGTATTCACTTGTACGGGATTTTGTAACCACTCCAATTCTGTAGGGATCCGTTCTGGAAATCGTATCTTTTTCTCCGCCTCCCCACCATAACAATATTCCGCAGCCTGCAGCTGCAGGCAATAAAATCCAGTATTTTTTTATATTCCGTAAAAGTCTGCCCTGCAAAAGATACTTCCCCCGCTAAATATTGTACTTTGTTTTGATATTAATGTCTGTAAAAAGATATTCCATTTCCGGCATCTGACCTTTGCTGAGTATATCTGCCAGGATAAACGGCGGGCGGTATCCCTGTACATATCCATTCTGATCGATCAGAAAATCCACCGTATCATCTCTTAGGGCTTTTTCATTTTTCGGGGTCTGATCATATATCACTACATAAGGTCTTTTTTCCAGCTTCAGGGTTTCAAATGCCATCCCCACGCCAGCCTGTCCCCCTGATACTACGAGAATTCCATTGATACCGGAAATATTCATCATTGCTGTTTCAATGATCTTTTTCACTTCCTCTGTTTCATCAAAGCTGCCATGGACACCGGCTATGGAAATTTCCGGATAACTTTTCTTGATCTCTTCTACAAAACCTTCTACACGGATATTATTTACCTGGTTTCCAAAAAATCCTGTTATGATTAAAATTTTTCCTTTTCTGCCTGTGAGCATTCCCAAAAGTCCCGCCGCAGTCCTGCCGCTTTTTCGATTATCCATTCCTACAAAGCATACCCGCCTCGTTCCTACAATATCTGAGTTAAAAGTAACAACAGGGATCCCTCTCTCCTCGGTCAGCCAGTTCAGCTTATCACGTATCGGATTGCAGTCTACCGGCATGATCGCAAGCCCTTCTATTCCTTCTTCCACCAGTTCATCAATAGCAGCCAGCTGTTCTTTTTCATTAACGGATACACTTTCCCGTATCAAAAGTTCTATCCCCCAGTTCTCAAGCTCTCTTTTGGCCTGAAGAATTCCTCTGTTTATTTCAATCATAAAAGAAGCCTTTGCTAGCTGTGTTACAATTCCTATTTTATGTTTGTTAATTTTTTCTGTTTTTTTCCGTGCTCTGGGCACATATCCCATATCACTGGCTATTTCCCGTATTCTCTCTGCCACCTCTTTATTAATGCGGCCTCTGTTGTTCAGTGCACGGTCTACAGTTCCTCGTGAAACTCCTGCACGATCTGCGATCTGCTGTATTGTTACTGCCATAAAATATCCCCCAATCCATTATCACAATCTGATTCTATACAATTTTGCATTTTCTTTATGATAGCATATAGAAAAAAAGCACGCAATATTACGCGTGCTTTTTAAGCAAAAATATCATTATAAAATTCCGTGTCATTATATGACCTTTCTGATCATTTTGGCTGTTAATCAATTTTATTCCGTTTTCCGTAAAATTATAAATAAGTAAATCAAAGCTCCTGCAATAGCAATATGAGTCAGCCCTGCAATTCCGGATATTGATGCATCCAATCCACGGGATAATTCTGTTCCCAGGGTCTGAAAAATACCACGGACGATCATTACTGCCACCATAAGAGGAAGTGCCACATTATAGATCATGTAAAATCTATAGAAACTTTTTTGTTTCATAAGATTAGTTACCTTAGCGGCAAGACCCAGAAACAGAAATACCATGGTACCAAGTACCATCAGATGTACGTGTGTAAATGCCAGTGTCGTTCTCCCTGTAAAGCCATTAAATTTAGTGAATTCTCTGTAAAAGACTCCTGCAGCCATAGCAGCCAGAAAATATCCAAATGCCGTATTCCATAATTTTTTCATTTGTTTTTCGTCCTTTCGTTTCTTTTATGAACAATGTTCATTATAAATTCTAACCTTATATTTGTCAAT
>NZ_CABVDF010000175.1:0-6095 GCF_902497045.1 uncultured Blautia sp.
CATTACTAAAAGAAAGGAAAAGGTGATGTTTTAGCTTCTATAAACATCATACAAGTGAAAAAGATGAAAAACCGGATGAAGGATCTGGATTTTGAACAGACGGTTGCGTTTGACAGAGTAGAAGAATTTGAATTTACAAGAAAAGCCGCCCAGCGATTTCGGCAGGTTGTCAGTCTTGAAGGATTTGAGGATGAAGATGCAGATGTGATCTTTCATTACCTGTATAAAGAAATGGAACTTGTGTCCTTTGGGGATCACCTGAAACGGTATATTTATGAGAGAGCAGGTCTTGAGGAGCCTTACGGCGAAGTAACTCAGGATATTTACAGAGATATTGTGATAGAGTCTTTTCATGAAACATGCACTCCAAAATCCATGAAACCTACGTCTACAAAGCTGACATCTTTGGTAAACAACTGGCTTACCCAGGCTTCTGTGAAGAGGGAGACTGTTTTTCTGCTGGGATTTGGATTAAAAATGAGCGCTGATGACGTATCCGATTTTCTTACCCGTGTACTTCGGGAACAGGATTTTGATTTTCACAATCCGGAAGAGGTAATATACTGGTACTGTTATTTCCGTCAGTATGGCTACCATAAAGCGGAGGAGCTGAAAAAAGAGTATGCGCAGCTGGAACCGGATAAAGATTATACGGAAGCTTCCCGTGTGTTTTCCGGCGGCCTGTGTCTTGATACAGAAGAGAAGCTGCTTCAGTATCTGGCCTATGTCAAAGCCGGAGCCGATGATCCCATGTCAGAAAAAAGTCAGGCTTTCCAGGAGTTCAAAAGGCTTCTGAACCGGGCAAAGGAAATCATTGCCGCCATGTACCAGGGAGATGAAGAGGAAAAAGAACGTGGAAAGATGTGGAAAGCCGAAGATATTTCAGACTCGGATGTGGAAAAAGTAATATGCAGCGGGATACCGGTAAATAAAATGGGGAATCTGAAAAAAATGTCTGCATCTATTCTGGCAAAGCATTTCAGCCAGAAGCGTTTCAGCCGCCAGAGAATCAACAGTATCATGAATCATAAGCTGCCGGTAGAGAGGTTTGATCTGATCACTCTGGAATTTTTTATTGTATCACAGGAAATGCAGGACGATGATCCCTATCAGAGATACCGTCACTTTCTGGGAGAAATCCAGGAGGTACTTCATAAATGCGGTATGAGCGAAATCTATATTGTAAATCCATATGAGTGCTTTCTTCTTATGTGTCTCCTGACAGACTGCCCACTGGCAGTATTTGCCGATATATGGGAGATGTCGTATGAGGAAATGGAATAAAATAGGAAAACCTGGGTTAAATTTAAAGAAAACACCTTGACAGCCGTATTTTTACAGGATATAATGAGCAGGCGTGCAATAGGAATGCATTTCTTTTTGTGCGTATAAACTTAAAAATAGCAACCGCACAACCCCATGGAAGACCCATGGAGAAATCAATCGGGAGGTGAAATGGAATGCCAACATTCAACCAGTTAGTAAGAAAAGGACGTCAGACCACTGTAAAGAAATCTACAGCACCGGCTCTGCAGAAAACATTCAACTCTTTAAGAAAGAAAGCAGTAGAGCAGTCTGCACCGCAGAAACGTGGCGTTTGTACAGCAGTTAAAACTGCAACCCCTAAAAAACCTAACTCCGCTCTTAGAAAGATCGCCAGAGTTCGTCTTTCCAACGGAATCGAGGTAACAAGCTACATTCCAGGAGAGGGACACAACCTTCAGGAGCATAGCGTTGTTCTTATCCGTGGTGGTAGGGTTAAAGACTTACCTGGTACAAGATACCATATCATCAGAGGTACTCTTGATACTGCAGGTGTAGCAAACAGAAAACAGGCCCGCTCCAAATACGGCGCTAAGAGACCGAAAAAGAAATAAAGCAAATTTCGCAGCGTAGCGAAGGAATTTGCGATACTTCTCGAACACGAAGTGTTTGAGAAGGTTCCCGTCTTACTGAAAGGCAGGGAGAACTTTAAAGGTATCAATTTCGATCGCAGGGCGATTGAGAAGGTTCCCGTCTTGCTGAAAGACAGGGATACAACATTATCTATCATTTGTAGAATCACTAACAGCTATAAATTTGTACGGTATTCCATATACCCTGTCGGTTGCGGGTTAATATAGGACTTTACCAGTGCGAACACCTTAGTTTTTGAAGTGAGTACCGATGATATAATCATATTGATTAAGGAGGGAAGTAACGTGCCACGTAAAGGACATACTCAGAAAAGAGACGTTCTGGCAGACCCGATGTACAACAACAAAGTGGTTACCAAACTTATCAATAACATCATGTTAGATGGTAAGAAAGGTGTCGCTCAGAAGATTGTATACGGCGCATTCGCCAGAGTAGAAGAAAAAGCTGGCAAACCAGCTATCGAAGTTTTTGAAGAAGCTATGAACAACATCATGCCTCTTCTTGAAGTAAAAGCAAGACGTATCGGTGGTGCTACTTATCAGGTTCCGATCGAGGTAAGAGCAGACAGACGTCAGGCACTGGCTCTTCGCTGGCTCACCACCTATTCTCGTAAAAGAGCTGAGAAGACAATGGAGGAGAGACTTGCAAACGAGCTTCTTGATGCAATGAACAACACAGGTGCATCTGTTAAGAAGAAAGAAGAAATGCATAAGATGGCTGAGGCAAATAAAGCATTTGCTCACTATCGCTTCTAATTAGAGGAGGAAAATCCATTGGCTGGAAGAGAATATCCATTAGAAAGAACCAGAAACATCGGTATCATGGCGCATATCGATGCTGGTAAAACTACAACAACAGAGCGTATTCTTTACTATACCGGCGTTAACTACAAGATTGGTGATACTCATGAAGGTACTGCTACCATGGACTGGATGGAGCAGGAGCAGGAAAGAGGTATCACAATCACTTCAGCAGCTACAACATGTCACTGGACTCTGCAGGAAAACTGCAAGGCAAAACCGGGAGCTCTTGAGCACCGTATCAACATTATTGATACCCCTGGACACGTTGACTTTACTGTTGAGGTAGAGCGTTCTCTTCGTGTATTAGACGGCGCTGTTGGCGTTTTCTGTGCAAAGGGTGGCGTTGAGCCGCAGTCTGAAAACGTATGGCGTCAGGCTGACACATACAACGTACCGAGAATGGCATTTATCAATAAAATGGACATCCTCGGCGCTGATTTCTACGGAGCTGTAGAGCAGATCAAAACCCGTCTGGGCAAAAATGCTATCTGCATCCAGCTTCCAATTGGTAAAGAAGATGAATTTAAGGGAATCGTTGACCTGTTTGAGATGAAAGCTTACATCTACAACGATGATAAGGGCGATGATATCTCTATCGTTGATATTCCGGAAGAAATGAAGGACGATGCAGAACTGTATCGTACAGAGCTTGTAGAGAAGATCTGTGAGCTTGACGACGATCTGATGATGGAGTATCTGGAAGGTGAAGAGCCTTCTGTAGAAGCTATGAAAGCAACATTGAGAAAAGCTACATGCGAGTGTGCAGCAGTTCCGGTTTGCTGTGGTACAGCTTACAGAAACAAAGGTGTTCAGAAGCTTCTTGATGCGATCATTGAGTTCATGCCGTCTCCTCTTGATGTACCGGCTATCGAAGGTACAGACCTTGATGGAAATGAAATTGTAAGACACTCTTCTGACGAAGAGCCGTTCGCAGCACTTGCATTTAAGATCATGGCTGACCCATTCGTAGGAAAGCTTGCTTTCTTCCGTGTATATTCAGGAACAATGAACTCCGGTTCTTACGTTCTTAACTCCTCTAAAGGAAAGAAAGAGCGTGTAGGACGTATCCTTCAGATGCATGCGAATAAGAGACAGGAACTTGATAAAGTTTATGCCGGCGATATCGCAGCAGCAGTTGGATTTAAAGTAACAGGTACAGGTGATACCATCTGCGACGAGCAGCATCCGGTTATCCTGGAATCCATGGAATTCCCGGAACCTGTTATTGAGCTTGCAATCGAGCCTAAGACAAAAGCAGGCCAGGGCAAACTTGGCGAAGCTCTTGTGAAACTGGCAGAGGAAGACCCCACATTCCGCGCTCATACAAACCAGGAAACTGGCCAGACAATTATCGCCGGAATGGGTGAGCTTCATCTGGAGATCATCGTTGACCGTCTCCTTCGTGAATTCAAGGTAGAGGCTAACGTAGGTGCTCCTCAGGTTGCTTATAAAGAGACAATTACTAAGGCTGTTGAAGTTGACAGCAAATATGCAAAACAGTCTGGTGGTCGTGGACAGTACGGTCACTGTAAAGTTAAATTCGAGCCTATGGATGCCAACGGCGAAGAACTGTACAAGTTTGAGTCTACTGTTGTCGGCGGTGCTATTCCGAAGGAATATATCCCGGCAGTTGGTGAAGGTATCGAAGAGGCAATGAAGGCTGGACAGCTTGGCGGATATCCGGTTGTTGGTATCCATGCTAACGTATATGACGGTTCTTACCATGAAGTCGACTCTTCTGAAATGGCATTCCACATTGCAGGTTCTCTTGCATTCAAAGATGCTATGCAGAAGGCATCCCCGATTCTTCTTGAGCCAATCATGAGAGTCGAGGTAACTACTCCGGAGGATTACATGGGTGATGTTATCGGTGATATCAACTCCCGTCGTGGTCGTATCGAGGGTATGGACGATATCGGCGGCGGTAAGATGATCCGTGGTTTCGTTCCGCTTTCCGAAATGTTCGGATATGCAACAGACCTTCGTTCCAGAACTCAGGGACGTGGTAACTACTCCATGTTCTTCGAGAAATATGAGCCGGTTCCGAAGTCCGTACAGGAAAAGATCCTTTCCAAGAAAGACGCTTAATCGATTCATAAAATACTTGCAAATATCCTTGATTTGCAATATAATCAAGGATAGCAAGTTTACTTTAAAAAAATCTGCTCTGATAGAAAGAGCCAAGTTTTAAGGAGGACATTTTAAAATGGCAAAGGCTAAGTTTGAGAGAAGCAAACCGCATTGTAACATTGGTACCATTGGACACGTTGACCATGGTAAGACAACACTTACAGCAGCTATCACTAAAGTTCTGGCTGAGAGAGTAGCTGGTAACTCTGCTACAGATTTCGAGAACATTGATAAAGCTCCGGAAGAAAGAGAGCGTGGTATCACAATCTCTACAGCACACGTTGAGTATGAGACTGAGAACCGTCACTATGCACATGTTGACTGCCCAGGACATGCTGACTACGTTAAGAACATGATCACTGGTGCTGCTCAGATGGACGGCGCTATCCTTGTTGTTGCTGCTACAGACGGTGTTATGGCTCAGACTAAAGAGCACATCCTTCTTTCCCGTCAGGTAGGTGTTCCTTACATTGTTGTATTCATGAACAAATGTGATATGGTTGACGATGAGGAACTCCTTGAACTGGTTGAGATGGAGATCCGTGAACTTCTTTCCGAGTATGACTTCCCGGGAGATGACATTCCGGTTATTCAGGGTTCCGCTCTGAAAGCTCTTGAAGATCCAAACAGCAAGTGGGGAGACAAGATCATGGAACTTATGGATGCAGTAGACAGCTACATCCCGGATCCGAAGCGTGATACAGATAAAGACTTCGTTATGCCTGTAGAGGACGTATTCTCTATCACAGGTCGTGGTACTGTTGCAACAGGCCGTGTTGAGGCTGGTGTTCTTCACGTATCTGAGGAAGTTGAAATCGTTGGTATCAAAGAAGAGACACGTAAAGTTGTTGTAACTGGTATCGAGATGTTCCGTAAACTTCTTGATGAAGCTCAGGCTGGTGACAACATCGGTGCACTTCTTCGTGGTGTTCAGAGAAACGAGATCGAGCGTGGACAGGTTCTTGCTAAACCAGGCACAATCACATGCCATACAAAATTCACAGCTCAGGTTTACGTTCTGACAAAAGACGAGGGTGGCCGTCATACACCATTCTTCAACAACTATCGTCCGCAGTTCTACTTCAGAACAACTGACGTAACAGGTGTCTGCAACCTTCCAGAAGGAACAGAGATGTGCATGCCTGGAGATAACATCGAGATGACAATCGAGCTGATCCATCCGATCGCTATGAGCCAGGGTCTTACATTCGCTATCCGTGAAGGTGGACGTACTGTAGGATCAGG
>NZ_CABVDF010000176.1:0-6004 GCF_902497045.1 uncultured Blautia sp.
GAAAAAGGAGGAGGTAAGTATATGGGACGGCTTACTGTATTAAAACAGATTGCTCACGATATTGCCTGTCAGTTCGGTCCTGACTGCGAGGTAGTCATACATGACCTGAAAACAAATGATCCGGAAACTTCCATCGTATATATTGAAAACGGTCATGTAACAAACAGAGGAGTTGGAGACGGACCATCCAATGCAGTTTTTGATGTGATCCGTCACATCCACAAAAATAAAAACCCAGATGATATCCAGCCTGATGATTTAAAAGATCACGCCGGTTATTTAATGAAAACCTCTGACGGCAAGATTCTTAAGTGCAGCACCTCCTATATCCGTGACGATGACGGAAGTCTGCACTACGTATTTGGTATCAATTATGACATTTCCAGACTGACCATGGTAGAAAGTGCGCTTCACGATCTGGTGACGCCTGTAAACACAGAAGAAAAACCCAAGGAGATCACCCATAATGTCAATGATCTTCTGGATCATCTGATCGAAGAATCTGTAGCGCTTGTAGGAAAGCCTGTAGCTTTGATGAACAAAGATGACAAAGTAACTGCCATCCAGTTCCTGAATGATTCCGGCGCTTTCCTGATTACCAAGTCTGGTGACAAGGTTGCTAATTATTTCGGAATTTCCAAGTATACACTTTACAGCTATATTGATGTAAATAAATAAAAATCCCCCGGCAAATGAATGATATTTTTCTGATGTTTACCAGAAATCCTCTCATTCGTTTACCGGGGATCTTTTATCTCGTGATCATTCTTTTTATCACATCTATTGTCTCTCTCATCCCGTAATTGGCACTGTTGATACACAGGTCGTAATTCTCAGGTTTTCCCCATTTTTCACCTGTATAAAACTGATAATACTTTCTGTGCTGGCGATCCATTTTCTTCAAAAAGTGAACCGCCTGCTTCAGATTCATATTTCTTACTTCCATTGTATGCTGCACACGCACAGAAAATGGCGCACTGATAAAAAGACTGATATGAGGAATATGGTTGTTTTTCAGGATCATATCCGCACATCGTCCCATAATGATGCAGTCTTCTGTTTTTGCCAGGCTGCAGATCAGATCACTCATATTAAAAAACACAGCATCCTGCTTTTTAAGTCCGTGATAACGGCTGAATTCCCGAAATCTTTCTTTCATCGTCAGCTTTTTTTTCTTTGTGTACTTATTAAATTCCACAAAATTCTCTGTATCATTGACTGCATCTTTATCTGCCTCAAGGCGTTTCAAAACCTGATTAAATATTTCTACATCATAGTAATTAATCTTCAGTTCATCTGCCAGTTCAAATCCAATATCATTTCCTGCACTGCCATGAGTACGGCTGATACAGATTACCAGATGATCGTCTTTGGACATCTTTTCACTTCCAGCCGCCAGGTTCAGAGAAAGTCTGTCCTGATCCAGGATATCCACTTTTCCAAATCCATCCGGAAGAGCTTCTACTTCTTTGAGGATATCGTTATATTTCCTCATCAGACGGGATTTTTCTTCCTTATCCTGAATGGTACGGGCCATGTTGCTGATCAAGGCCATCTCGCTTCGAAGAAGATGACCATCCGGCTTGGTGTACATCAGCATGCTCAGGGTACGGACAGTTGCCTCTCTCCCTCCGGTAAAAGTACGGCCAAGAGAAGATCCTACACTTTCATAAACCTCACCGTCCAGATCATAAATCCGATTGGCAAGTTCTATATATTTTTTCTGTTTTTCTTCCATAGCTGTCCGCCCTCCTTACATAAAGAATACCAGCATATCAATTATAAATACAGGTACCAGAAATACCAGAGACCAGAGCATATATCCGAAAAATGACGGCATATTTACACCATTCTCATCCGAAATGGATTTTACCATGAAATTCGGCGCATTTCCAATATATGTATTTGCTCCCATAAATACGGCTCCGCAGGAAATTGCAGAGAGAACCTTTACAGGAACAGTACCCAGAGAGGTAACAATACCCTGCGTGAATCCCAGAGTTCCTGCAGTGGTCAGAAACACCAGATATGTAGGTGTATTGTCCAGGAAACTGGAAAGAGCACCTGTAGCCCAGAACATCTGAGCCGGTTCTGTTACGCCCAGTTCCGGTCCTACTGCCTTAAGAAGCATCAGTGCCGGCTGCATTGTGATAAAGATACCAATAAACAAAACTGCCACCTCTTTAATGGCTCCCCAGGTGAAGTGATTTCTTCTTCGGATCTCACTTTTTGTTGTTTTAAAAGAAAGCCATGCAGCAAGGAGGATCAGTGCACATTCAATCAAAGCCGGAAATGTCAGAGTAACCTCTCCAAAAATATGGATTCCTCTTACATTTCCTGCCGCATCCTGAAATACCGGCATTCCCGGAAGTACACCGCTTAAGATCACTGCTGCTACGATCATAACCAAAAAAACAATATTATGCAGTCCGTCAATATGGAATTCTGTACCCGGTTTACTGATATCCGGTTTTCTTCCCCGGGCAATATCCTTTCGATAAGCCCATTTATCAAGGTGATAAAAGACAAACAAAAGAAGCACCATATTAAAGATCAAAACCGGAAACAGATGCATACTCCAGAAAAAAGGCACCCCTCGCATAAATCCCATCAAAAGCGGCGGATCCCCAATAGGCGTCAGGCATCCTCCCATATTCGATACCATAAAAATAAAGAAAACCATGATATGGCTTTTCCTCTTTCTCCAGGAATTCATTTTGATCACAGGACGCACCATCAGCATACTTGCACCTGTAGTTCCGATACAGCTTGAAAGAAGCGTTCCCAGCGCAAGCAGGCATACGTTGATCCTTGGAGAGCCTGCAAAATCTCCCTCCATTGTTATATTGCCGGATACGCAGAAAAGTCCGAACAAAAGGATAATAAATGTCAGATAATCATTTATCGTACATTCCAGTACTGTTTCCGCTGCTCTGCCCGGTCCGTAAACAAAAGCAAATGGCACAATCATAAGGAGGATCCAGAAACCAACCACCAACGGCTGATGTGATTCCCACCACTCACCTTTGATCAGCGGCATAACCGCGATACACAGCAGAAGACCTGCAAACGGAATGCATAACAACATCTCCAATAACAACACCCCCATCTTTGATTTTTTGCTATCGGAATTATAGCATATGAAATCCAAAAATCAATCGTAAAAATATGAAAATTGCTGTAAAAAGTTGTTTTAATTTTTGTGCAAATTTTGCATAATCAAAAAAAGTCACCAATCTGTTTCCAATTATAGGAAAAAGATTTGTGACTTTTCTCTTATATATATCATTATCTACTGATTATAATGCATATCAACTCAGCTTATGGATAAAAAGTCCGCTTCTCAGCTTCGGTTCAAACCAGGTAGACTTTGGAGGCATAAGTTTTCCCTCATCTGCGATCTGCATCAGATCATCCATAGATGTAGGATACATGGCAAAAGCCACACCGCCTGTTTCATCTGCCATTTTCTGCAATTCTTTCAGCTTATGATTTCCTCCCACAAACCGGATCCGTTCATCTGTCCTTGGATCTTTGATCCCCAATACCGGATCCAGAACCTTTTCCTGAAGAAGAGATACATCCAGCTGTTCTACAATATCCAGATCTTTATAAATATCCTCCCAGGCTTTCAGATGGTACCATTCACCTCCTGCATACATTCCCATACAATGCTTTTCCACAGGCTTGCATGGAAATCCCGGCATGATCATCAGTTCAAAATTATACTTCAGAGCTCCAAGAAAAGCTTTTTCTGTAAGACCATTCAGATCTTTTACTACACGGTGATACGAAAGAATCGTAAGCTGATCTGCCGGAAAAACTACAGACAAAAAATAATTAAATTCTTCCTCCCCGGTATAGTCAGGATGTTCTGTTCTTCTTTGCTGTCCTACCTTTACCGCTGACGCTGCACGATGGTGACCGTCTGCAATATAAAGAGAAGGAATCTCCTGAAATTCTGTTTTTATAATTTCACACTGATCTTTTTCATCGATCACCCATACACGATGTCCTATTTCATCTTCCGCTGTAAAATCATATGCCGGACTGTGCTCCTCTTTCCATTCTGCGATCAGGTCAAGAAGCCTGTCTGAATACCTGCATGCCAGAAATATGGGACCTGTATTTGCATCACACGCATCTACATGCTGGATACGGTCCTGCTCCTTATCCTCTCTGGTAAGTTCATGTCTTTTTATCGTTCCTTCCATATACTCATCAATGGAACAGCAGCCTGCGATACCTGTCTGTGTTTTTCCCTTTCTGGTCAGCTCATAAATATAATAACAGGGAGCTTCATCCTGAATAAGGATTCCACTTTCTTCCATTTTTTTCAGGTTCTCTGCTGCTTTTTCATATACACGGTCATCATAAAGATCTGTTTCTTCCGGAAGGTCCATTTCTGCACGATCCACATGAAGAAACGAATCCGGATTCTTTTCTCCAATAAGACGAGCTTCTTCCCTGCCAACCACATCATAGGGAAGCGCTGCTACTTCTGCCGCTTTTTCTGTATTGGGACGCAATGCCCGAAATGCCCGAAAAACTGCCATGCCGTTTTCTTTTCCTCCTTTTTTCTGCCTTGAATTTATTCTTATTTTAACATAGCAATACCATCTCTTCAAGGTTGCTAAATCTTTTTTGAAAAACCTAAAAAATTTTGTATTTTCTATTGCAAAATCCTGTAAATATGGTATGATGTGTATAAGCGAACAGAAATTAATTAGTACAAATTAAAATTTTTAAGGAGGGTTTTTCAAATGACGGAAGGATTAAAATGGACTGTTAATCAGATACCAAAATCCGATGACAAATTTCTGGATCTGATGTCCGAGGAAAATGTAGCAAAAGCAAATGAGTTTCACAAAAGCTTCCCACAGTATACAGTAACTCCACTCCAGAAGCTTTCCGCTCTTGCTTCCTATCTTGGTGTGAAAAATATTTTCTGTAAAGATGAATCTTATCGTTTTGGCTTAAACGCATTTAAGGTTCTTGGCGGTTCCTATGCAATGGGACGTTACATAGCAAAAGAGCTTGGACGCGACATCAGTGAGCTTCCTTTCAACGTTCTTTCTTCTGAAAAATTAAGAGAAGAATTTGGTCAGGCAACTTTCTTTACTGCCACCGACGGAAATCACGGACGAGGCGTTGCATGGGCTGCCAACCGTCTTGGGCAGAAAGCAGTTGTAAGAATGCCGAAGGGAACCACAAAAACAAGATTTGACAACATTGCCAAAGAAGGGGCTACTGTGACTATCGAAGAATGCAACTATGACGACTGTGTAAGAATGGCTGCTGCAGAAGCTGCCAAAACAGAACACGGTATCATCGTTCAGGATACTGCATGGGAAGGCTATGAGGAAATCCCCTCCTGGATCATGCAGGGATACGGCACTATGGTAAGAGAAGCGGATCAACAGCTGAAGGAACAGGGCATCGACCGACCGACCCATGTATTTGTACAGGCAGGAGTCGGCTCTCTGGCAGGCGCAGTTGTCGGTTACTTTGCTAACAAATACAAAGAAAATCCTCCGGTTATGGTAGTGTGTGAAGCAGGCGCTGCAGATTGTCTCTACCGTTCCGCTATGAAGAAAACCGGCGAGCTTGTAAACGTTACCGGAGATCTTCAGACCATTATGGCCGGTCTTGCCTGTGGTGAAGGAAATACAATCGGATGGGATATCTTACGAAATCATGTAACTGTATTTGCATCCTGTCCAGACTGGATGAGCGCAAAAGCAACCAGAATTTACGCAAATCCTCTGGAAAATGACCCGCATATCGTTTCCGGCGAATCCGGTTCCGTTCCTCTTGGACTTTGCTATACAGCTCTTCATGATGCAGATGCAGCTGATCTTAAGGAAGCATTGAAACTGGACGAAAACTCCAACGTTCTTGTGATCTCTACAGAGGGGGATACCGATCCTGTCCGCTATCGCGAAATCGTATGGGACGGTCTCTATGGAACAGACGAATCCTTAAGTAAATAACTGCAGGGCTA
>NZ_CABVDF010000177.1:0-5918 GCF_902497045.1 uncultured Blautia sp.
TAAAAGTGCTATAATAAAATCAACTCTGATATTAAACCCTCAGAAGGAGGTAAAAAATTGGGAAGAATAATAGCAGTAGCAAACCAGAAAGGTGGAGTTGGTAAATCTACTACAGCCATTAATTTATCAGCCTGTCTTGCAGAAAAAGGAAAAAAAGTACTGGCAATTGATATTGACCCGCAGGGAAATACTACCAGTGGATTAGGCGTTGATAAAAATAATGTGGAAAATACTTTGTATGAGCTTTTGTTAGGACAATCCCAGCCAAAAGATACGATTATAAAAGATGTTGTAGAAAATGTTGATTTAATTCCGTCTAATATTAATCTGTCCGGAGCGGAAATAGAATTGATTGGTGTAGATGATAAGGAATATATTTTGAAGAGGATTACGGAAAAAATCCGCAGAAAATATGATTATATTATCATGGATTGTCCGCCATCTTTAAATATGCTGACGATCAATGCTCTTACAGCAGCAACTTCTGTACTGGTTCCGATTCAGTGTGAATATTATGCATTGGAAGGCCTTTCACAGCTGATACATACCATTGACTTGGTAAAGGAGCGTCTGAATAAACGCCTGGTTATGGAAGGTGTTGTATTTACTATGTACGATGCCAGAACAAATCTGTCTTTGCAGGTTGTAGAAAATGTAAAAGATAACCTTCAGCAGAATATTTATAAGACAATTATTCCTAGAAATGTAAGATTGGCAGAGGCTCCCAGCTATGGACAGCCGATCACCATATATGATCCGCGTTCTGCAGGAGCAGAAAGTTATCGCCTTTTAGCAGAAGAAGTAATCAACAGGGAGGGTGAATAATGGCAGCAAAGAAAACTGGGCTTGGCAGAGGACTGGATGCTCTTTTTCCAGATAAAACTGTCACAGCAAAGTCCGGGACAAAGGAAGTAAAGGAAAAAACTACAGTTCACCAGAAGAAAAAAGAAGATTCAGAGCAGGAAAAGATATCAGGCGGACCGATGATGGTAAAAATATCAAGTGTAGAGCCTGATCGTCAGCAGCCCCGAAAGAAATTTGATGAGGATGCATTACTGGAGTTATCAGAATCTATCAAACAATATGGAGTTCTTCATCCGCTTCTTGTATCTGATAAAAAAGGATATTATGAGATCATAGCAGGAGAGAGACGCTGGAGAGCAGCTAAGATGGCAGGACTTAAAGAGATACCTGTTGTCATCAAGGAGTTTTCGGCTCAGGAAGTAGTGGAAATATCTCTGATCGAGAATATTCAGCGGGAAGATCTGAATCCAATAGAAGAAGCTCTGGCTTACAAAAGATTGATTGAAGAGTTTCATTTGAAACAGGATGAAATTGCAGAACGTGTTTCAAAAAGCAGAACAGCAGTGACTAATTCCATGCGTCTTTTGAAACTGGCTCCAAAGGTACAGGAGATGGTTGTTGATGAAATGATCTCAGCAGGACATGCGCGGGCAATTTTAAGTATTTCAGATGCAGAGACCCAGGAAATGGTAGCTTTGAAAGTTTTTGATAATAAATTAAGTGTTCGAGAGACAGAAGATCTTGTACGAAAGATTTTGAAACCTTCAAATAAAAAAGAAAAAGTTTCAAACCCTGCAGAAGATGCAATTTATGAGAGTTTGGAAGAAAAAATGAAAGGGATTACAGGAACACGAGTATTTATCCACAGAAAGAAGAATAATAAAGGTAAAATAGAAATTGAATATTATTCCAGAGAGGATCTGGAACGTATCATTGATCTGTTTGAATCTATTGGATAAAAGGGGTATGCCATGAGTGTTATTTTTGATAATATAGGTATTGATCCCGGAATCATTATCATTTTATTGCTTTTGATCGTTATCATTCTCATTGGCTGTATGATCAGCTACAGTATGAGACTGAAACGTCTGGAGCGAAAGTATAAGATGTTTATGAAGGGAAGCGATGCCCAGTCGCTGGAAAAAACTTTTGTCAGGAAATTTGCACAGATCGACCGCCTTTATGAGGCAAAGGAGGATCATGAGCAGTCTATCAATTCGATCATCAAAAATTTCCGTCTGATCTTCAGCAAATATGGTGTGGAAAAATACGATGCTTTTGATGATGTTGGTGGAAAACTGAGTTTTGCCCTGGCACTTTTGGACAAGGAAAATACAGGGCTGATTCTGAATGCAGTCCACAGTCGTGATAACTGTTTCCTTTATCTGAAAGAAATCGTAAAGGGAGAGTCTTATGTAATGCTTAGCCAGGAAGAGGTAGAAGCCTTAAGAAAAGCTGTAAATTTTGGCTTTGGAGAACTGGACGAAAGTGATGAAGAAAATTTAAAATAAAAGAATATTTTTGAGGAGGAATTATCATGTTAGACATTAAATTTGTCAGAGAGAACCCAGAGGTAGTAAAACAGAATATCAGGAATAAATTCCAGGACAGTAAGCTGGAATTAGTAGATAAGGTTCTGGAACTGGACAAAGAGAACAGAGCCATCAAAGGAGAAGTAGAGGCTCTCAGAGCAGAGAGAAATAAAATTTCCAAACAGATTGGTGCTCTGATGGGACAGGGTAAGCGCGAAGAGGCAGAAGAAGTAAAGAAACAGGTGGCAGCTTCCGGTGCACGTATCGATGAACTTTCTGCAAGAGAAAAAGAAGTAGAGGAAGAACTTCTGAAAGATATGATGGTTATTCCGAACATTATCGATCCGTCTGTTCCGATTGGAAAAGATGACAGTGAAAATGTAGAGGTAGAAAAATATGGTGAGCCGGTTGTTCCGGATTTTGAAGTTCCGTATCATACAGAAATTATGGAAGCTTTTGACGGAATTGATCTGGACAGCGCAAGACGAGTTGCAGGAAATGGATTCTATTATCTGATGGGAGATATTGCAAGACTTCACTCTGCAGTTATTTCCTATGCCCGTGATTTTATGATCAACAGAGGCTTTACTTACTGTGTTCCGCCTTTTATGATCAGAAGCAACGTAGTAACAGGTGTTATGAGCTTTGCTGAAATGGATGCTATGATGTACAAGATCGAGGGAGAAGACCTGTATCTGATCGGTACAAGTGAGCATTCTATGATCGGTAAATTTATCGATCAGATCATTCCGGAACAGGAACTGCCAAAAACACTGACCAGCTATTCTCCATGCTTCCGTAAAGAAAAAGGCGCCCATGGTCTGGAGGAAAGAGGCGTTTATCGTATTCATCAGTTTGAAAAGCAGGAAATGATCGTTGTCTGCAAGCCGGAAGAAAGTAAAATGTGGTTTGATAAATTATGGCAGAATACGGTAGATTTGTTCCGTTCTCTTGATATTCCGGTTCGTACACTGGAATGCTGTTCCGGTGATCTTGCAGATCTTAAAGTGAAATCTGTTGACGTAGAGGCATGGTCTCCAAGACAGAAGAAATATTTTGAGGTAGGAAGCTGTTCTAATCTGGGCGATGCTCAGGCACGTCGTCTGAAAATCCGCGTAAACGGTGAGGATGGTAAGAAATATCTGGCTCATACATTAAATAACACAGTTGTTGCACCGCCAAGAATGCTGATTGCTTTCCTGGAAAACAACCTGAATGCAGATGGCTCTGTAAATATTCCGGAAGCACTTCAGCCATACATGGGCGGTATGAAGAAGATTGAAAAGAAAACCCGTGCATAAAACGGGTATGGAGGTGTTTTGGTGCACAGTTATCTGAGAGCAGTTGGTTTTTCCGATATAAAAAGCAGGGAAGGGATTAAAGAGATCATCGGAGATACGGTAAGAAACTACGATGAGAAAGTGGCGGTAGAAGATCATACGGATGGAGTTTTTGTGGAGTTTTCCAAAAACTATGGATGTGACTGCGGCATTACTGTGTGTGGACAGTATGATGAATATAATCGCTTCCATGTAGATTATTATTTTCCTTTTTTCCGGGGAACAGGGATCACCACGCAGGAGCAGGTAACTGTGGAAAGACATCTGGATAAAGAGTCTTTTGCAGGAGCCTGCGATGATCTGAGAATCGGGATCACACTGATATTTTATCTTCAGGATGCGGCAGAATATCTGAGAGAAAAGGCAAAAGGAAATTTCGGCGGACAGCCGCTGACTTTATCCGGTCTGGCAAAGGAAGGAAGAATTCTTCTTCCTGCCCTGAAGGACAAGGAGGCAGTGAAGGTAGAACAGGAGATCACCAGAAACCGGAATCATCTTATGGCTGCAGCACGGGATGGCGATCAGGAAGCAATGGAAAACCTGACCATGGAAGATATGGATACATATTCCATGATCGCACAGAGAATTGGGAAAGAAGATGTATTTTCTATTGTTGATTCCTATTTTATGCCTTATGGAATACAGTGCGATCAGTACAGTATTCTTGGAGAAATTATGGATTTTCATTCTTTCAAAAATATTTTAACAGGAGAAGAAATTTTGCAGATGACCGTAGAATGTAATAATCTGCAGTTTGACGTCTGTATTAACAAAAAAGATCTCCTTGGAGAGCCTGAAGTGGGAAGAAGATTAAGAGCAAATATCTGGCTTCAGGGACACCTGCATTTTTAGAAATTCTGTTTGAAATAAAACAGATGGAAACAATTTGCAGAAGATACCCAGAGATTATGTCGTCTGCCGGATACTCCGGTAGGCGATTTTTGCTAAAGGAGGTACGGAATGAATCGGGCAAATGTCAGTTTTACATTTCTGGATCGTGTAACAGAAGTGGAATTAAATGTACGGGACGGAAGATGGCAGTCTGCACTGGCACTGGCGCTGACACTTCCTGATATCTGCGGGGGAATTGCTTTTCCGGACATTGTAAAGAGATATCGAGATGGACGCATTATACTGGATCGACAGAAAAATCCTACTCGTGACGTAGGAGCACAGTATATTAGATGGTTTGATGAATTTGCAGGTGATTTTTTTAAGATTTCATCAGAGGATAAGGCACCTTATATTTGCGGAGAAAGATGCTGGCAGCTTCGCTGCGAATATCTTCATCAGAATAAAGGATTCTTTAATGATGAAAACAGCAGCCATATCCATTTTCATCTGGGAATTAATTGTGGTTCGTCAGTATGTCAGCTGGATCAGCAGGAAATCCAGAATGGAGATGTACGGATTGATATTGAACAGTTTTGTATCCGAATGTGCAGGGCGGCCAGAAGCTACTATGAAGCTGCACACAAGGAAAAGGATTTCAGCCTTTATAATACGCCGGTACTGGACTTTATCCAGGCAGGACAGGGAACAAGAACAAATCCTTTGCTCGCGATTTTGTGTGAGGATACAAGGTATGCAAGAGGACTGTCAATAGCTGTAAAATCTGTTTCTGCTCAGGGTTTGATTTTTTCATCAATAGAAGAAGCCCGGAAAAAATTAGGAAGACGAAACCCTGTTGTCTGGATTGTAATGGATGAAGTGATAAAAGAAAATGAACAGGAATGGAAAAAGAGCAGAAAACGACCGATGATCCTTCTAACCGGAAATCCACAAAAATATATTCAATCTGAACAGGATAAGCTGACAGTTCTTACATTACCTGTAAAACCGGAAGAACTGCGAAAGGCTATCAGACAATATCTGCAGTAAAGGGAGGCGGATCAATTATGAAATATCTGATTTCAGGAATATTTGTTTTACTCATTGCAGTACTTATCATTTTTTTGAAGAAAAAGGATGGCCAGATAAAACTGCTCAGAGAGCAGTTAAAAGAATCACAGAACCGAAATCTGGCAGTACAGTCAAAAACATCTGAAACAAAGGCTCTTTGCGATATGATATGGAAATATGGAAATCTGGTTCATTTGTATGCCTCTCTGACAGTAGAGGAGGCGGAGATGGATTCCATAAAAGAAAAACAGAAAGAGATTATAACAGAAACAGAAAAAGTGCTGGAGCAGGTGAAAATATATATTTCAGAAAAATGAATATCTAAAGACATTGTAAAAAA
>NZ_CABVDF010000178.1:0-5842 GCF_902497045.1 uncultured Blautia sp.
AATAATAAGCTGCCTTATCACAAGCCATCTCTTCTGAAATCGTTAAATTATTTTCTCCCACCTATCTGCCATTTATCATGTCTCTTAATACTCCGCACAGCCTGCCGCAGCGTATTACTGCGGCCATGCTGATGATACGGATGAGACACCTTATGTTTATGAAATATGATACAGGATCCCATCAATGGATATTCCGGATTATGTATATACCACATATGCCTTGTGTTCCGGGACATGATGGTCACATCCCGGTCATCCATATAAATAATCTCAAAATACCCTGAATCCAGACATTCAAGATCTTCTCTGCTAAACACCTGCTGCCTCCTTTCCAAAATACCCTTCCAGTGCTTTCTCCATGATTTCCTGCACTGCTCCGGCATCCATCTGTCCAAAATACTTCTCATACAATTCCATCGGCAGCTTCACAGACACACTCTGCGGCTTCTTCTGTTCTTTACCCGCCAGAACACTCTCAACCGCCTCTTTCGTAATGTCCTTTCCCATTTTCCGCAGTTCCACTGCCTGCTTCGGTTTCAGTTTCTTTCCCTCAGCCTCTGCCACCTGCTGGATCATCTTCTGCATCTTCACATTCAGATAAGACAGATCCACAGCGGCTACCATTGCCAGCGTCCCCTTATCAACGGCATCCTTAAACTCCGGAATCAGCCGGTCCAGCCGCATGTATCTGGCAATATTCCTTCCAGTCATTCCATATTCCTCACCAAGTCCATCACGGCTTTTCTGTGACTTGTGGACATCATGTCCACAGGTTCTCTGTCTGGACTTGTGGACATCGTGTCCACAGGTTTCTTCCAGAGCCTCAATCTCCTGCCGAATATCATTTCGTTTCCCCTGACTGCTTATCTTTTCATAACGTGCCACCAGCACTGCTGCCTTCTCTGATGGAAGCAGTTCTGCAAAAGATCTCTGCAACAGGTTTGTCTCGATCACATATACATAAGCATCCTCATCAGACAGATCTGTCTTCACTATCGCCGGCACTTCCGTCAATCCTGCTATCTTCGCCGCATTGGTTCTGTTATGCCCTGCAAGCATCTCATACCCCCTTGCAGCCTTCCTCACGATCACCGGATTCAGCACACCATACGCCCTGATGCTCTGTACCATATCTTCCAGACGGTCTCCCTCATACAGCCGGAATGGATGATCATAAAACGGATGGATTTCCTCAACAGGAATAGAAACAATCCCGTTCACAGCCACTGACGTATCCTGCACCGGATCCTCAGCAAGAAGATCCAGTGCGTCCTGAAATACTTTTCTTTTTGGTGCATTAGCTTTCATCCCCAGCCACCTCCTCTGCCAGATTCCGGTATGCTTTACAAGCCTTATTCTCCGGTGCATACTCCAGAAGCGGCTCACTGTAATAAATTGATTCTCCCACCTTTACTGTATTCGGTATGATGCTCTTGAAAATTCGGATCTGTCCATCAAAAGTTTCCGTCAGCTGTTCTGTGATTACCTTGCAGAGATTTGTTCTTGCATCACACATAGTCAGCAGGATTCCTGAAATCTGCAGGCGGTCATTCAGTCTGCTTCTGACTTTCTTCACTGTCCGGATAAAATCCTGCAATCCCATCATTGCCAGAAGCTGCGGATTGACAGCAATAATCACCTCATCAGCCGCCGTCAGTGCGTTAATCGTCAATGTTCCGAGCGATGGACAGGTATCTACAATAATATAGTCATACAGCCCTCTCAGCGGCTCTAGAATGCCGGTCAGCATCTTCTCTGAACCCATCTCCATCCGCAGCTTACTGTCCACTGCTGAAAGCATCATGGATGATGAAATAAAGTCCACGCTATTTCTGCTCTGAATAAACTCTGACAGATCCGGCATTTCCTCATCTTCCAGCCGATTCATCATCAGATGTCCAATCGTCACCGGCACAGCCGCAGGATCTTCAATTCCGAAGCAGGTTGTCAGATTTGCCTGGCTGTCAAAATCAACAGCCAGAACCCTTTTTCCCATCTCAGCCAGTGAATAAGCCAGGTTCCAGGAGCTGGCAGTCTTGCCAACTCCCCCTTTAAATGATCCGCACATGATAATTCTTGCCATACTTTCTCCCCCTCTCATGCTTTCTTTCCATAACAGCCAGCACTCTGCTCTGCCACATATTTTGCAGTAATTTCTTCTTTTTCATTCTGGTATCTGATTTTCAGTTTCTTAATCTCCTCATCCATAAATGCTGTTTTTGCTTCCTGCTCCTGTGCTTTATTCACATCCGGCGTGATAATCAGCTGACCCTTTTCACATTTCACCTGCACATAATCCCCAAGATGAAAGCCCAGTTCTTCCAGCCACTTTCCTTTTAATGTAATCGCCGGAACTGTCTCATATTTATAACCGCTCTGTCCACAAACCTTCATATTTCTTACATTTTTCTTTGCCATAGAATTGACTCCTTTCAGACTTGACTAATAGATTTTTAGATAAAAAGAAAAAGCCGCTGACACGTTATCTTCTAACGCATCAACAGCTTCTGTCTTGCTTCGTTTCAGTGTATTATTCGGTTTTATTTAGGCTCTTTACCATCTTTAATACGGTAGTAATCATCCATATCCACGCTGAGTTTTACCGTAGTATCTGGTTTTCGGTTGCTCAAGAGGCACACAGTTTCAACATGCACCGTCATAGGGAACATGTCCACCGGGCACACCTTCTCCAACTGATATCCTTTCTCACATAAATATTTCAGATCTCTTGCCAGCGTCGCCGAATCGCAGCTTACGTACACCACTTTCTCCGGCTGCATTTCCACTATAGTATTAAGCAGAGTTTCATCGCAGCCTTTTCGAGGAGGATCTACAACGATCACATCCGCTCTGGCATTTTTCCCCGGATGCTCTTTTGCATACCTGTCATAGTAATCCGGAAGGATCTCCTCTGCTTTTCCTACAAAAAATTCCGTATTTTCAATATGGTTCAGGTCGGCATTACGACGGGCATCCTTAATAGCTGCCGGAACAATCTCAACGCCACGTACATACTTTGCTTTTTGAGCAAGAAAAAGAGAGATCGTTCCAATGCCGCAGTAAAGATCCCAGACAGTCTCCTTTCCATGAAGATCTGCATATTCCAGTGCTTTGGAATAGAGCTTCCAGGTCTGCTGTGGGTTTACCTGATAAAAAGAAAGAGGAGAAATCTGATAGGAAATATCTCCTATTTTATCTGTGATATATTCCTGGCCCCAGAGAAGCTTCAGCTGGTCTCCAAGTATCACATTATTGCGTTTTTTATTGATATTCAGTGAAATGCTGGTCATTCCCCTGATTTCCCGAAGGGAATCTGCCAATTCCTGCTGATGAGGAATTGATGTTCCGTTTATGATCACACAAACCATCAGCTGACCTGTATAATAGCCGCATCGGGTAAAAATATGGCGTACTAATCCTTTCCCTGATTCTTCATCATACGGCTCAATATGATACTTTTCCATATGGGAGACTACCCGATCCAGAATTTCTCTGTTCTCAGGTATACCAAGGGCACAGTCACGGTTTTCGATAATGCTATGAGTACGGCCGGCATAAAAGCCAGTAATGATACGGCCTTCTTTATTTTTTCCTACAGGAAACTGGGCTTTATTTCGGTAATGAAAAGGATCTTCCATACCGATAATCGACTCCATTGGAAGGTTTGTGAATCCTCCAATACGTTCCAGATGACCTCTGACTTTTTCTTCTTTAAATGCAAGCTGCTTTTCGTAAGATAACTGCTGAAGCTGGCATCCGCCGCACTGACGGGCCGAAGGACAGATTGCTTCTGCTCTGTCGGGTGATGGCTTCAGAATCTCCATTAATCTCCCATATCCATAGTTTTTCTTTGCTTTCATAATTTTTGCAGTCACCTGGTCTCCAATAACTGCGTCCTTTACAAAAACAGTGAAGCCATCAGCTTTGCCGATGCCTTCACCATTTGTACCGCAGTCTACAATATCCAGCGTGACCATATCATTTTTACGATATTCCATAAGGATCACACTTCTCCTGTTCTTCTTAAATTTGATTCAAAAAGGCGGTTATATCCAAGCCATTCTTTTTTTCCTTTATCTGCTGCAAAAACTTCCGTCAGTGTTTCCATACGGGCATCTGTATTATCTGCCAGATTTAATGCTACTGCTTCCGCAAGGGCCGGTTTCTTTGGAGATCCATATTCCAGCTCACCATGGTGGGAAAGAATACAATGTACCAGTTCATTTTCCAGCACCTGCGGAAAATCCGGAATCTCACGAGCCAGGTCATGGATCATCTGTGCACCAATGATAATATGGCCTAACAACTGGCCTTCATCTGTATAATCGTTCTGTGGAAAAGCAGAAAGCTCTCTTGTTTTGCCGATATCATGAAGCAAAGCTGCGGAAATAAGCAGATCTCTTTTCAAAAGAGGATAGGCTCCTGCCATATAATCACAGAGTTTCGCAACGCTTAATGTATGCTCCATCAAGCCTCCAATAAATCCATGATGGACTGTCTTTGCCGCGGAATGTCCCTGAAAGCTTCTGATAAAATCTGTATCTTCTACAAACAGTTTTTTAAGGATTGCAGAAAGATATGTATTCTTTACCGTATCGATCAGTCTGCAAAGCTGCTGATACATATCATCTGTACTGTTTTCGCTTACTGGAAGATAATCTGCAGGATCATACTCCCCTTCTCCGGCCTTGCGGACACGCTTGATATTTACCTGCATTGCCCCTGCAAAGCTTGTTACATCGCCAACCACATCTATGTAATCCAAAGCATCAAACTCATCAATCCCAAGAGAATTCGGATCCCATATTTTTCCGTCCAGTACCCCGGTTTTGTCCTGAAGTATGATACTGTCGTATGGTTTTCCATTTTTTGTCATAGCTGACTGCTTCTGTTTGCAAAGATAGATTCCACTGATTCTGTCTCCTTCATGTAACTCATTGATAAAACGCATTTTTTCTACCTTTCTATTTTTCTTTTATTAATATATTTAATTCTACGTCTACATACTCCTCCGCAGGACTTTTTCGATACAGGGTGACCTCCATCCGGTCTCCCGGCTGCTTATTCTGTAAGACCCTACTGTACTCATCCATGGTAAGAACCCTCTGGTCTCCCACCTTGTACAAAATGTCACCGCTCTGTATTCCTGCATTCATAGCCGGAGAGCCCTGTTCCACTCTGTCAACAAAAATCCCCTGGGGAATATTCAGCTGTTCAGACTGCCTTTTAGAAATAGTGGTTCCTCTTATTCCAGTATAGCAGATAGGTTCCCCATTAGAAAGCTTCTCCAGAAGACATTTGATTTCTGCTACAGATACCGCTCTCAAAACTGTATTCTCCTGATTATCATTAGAAATAATAATTCCGGTCATCCTGCCGTTCATATCCAGCAGTACGCCTCCGCCTTTTTGTGATCCGGCCATATCAGTAGTGATCAAAGCATATTCATCATCTGCTATGTTCAGTTTTCCGGAAACAGATGTAATGCTTCCATATATTAAAGCATTCATATCACCTGCAGGACTTCCAATTGCAATAACTGGCTGTGTCTGTTCCTGATTATCTTCTGAAGACAATGGTACTGCCGGTATGTTTTCCCATGTCTCTTCATCTATATTTTCTATTGGAACACGAATCACTACAAGATTTGTTCTGGAATCTGCTCCGCATAATTCTCCTTCTGCCGATTTCCCGTTAGAAAAAGTAATCCTGAACTTTTCTATTTCTTCCAGACGATCAGATGTTGTTACTATATAAAAACCATCCTTATTTTTAATAAATACAATCCCCCCTTCATCTCCGAAGGTGAGAAGAGAAACATCCAGAAGATCCGAATCTCCTG
>NZ_CABVDF010000179.1:0-5839 GCF_902497045.1 uncultured Blautia sp.
AGAATCTTATTTTTGTGAAGAAAAGTCTGTTTTCATATCTGGATACAGGAAAGGAGGTGGATTTATGGATGCAGCAGCAGTAAATGAAACAGTAGAAAAAGTTGATCAGGGATTGGAAGAACTGGGAATTGAGGGGGTAGGAGATAATCTGAGAGAAATTTTGAATTTTAAAGAATATTTTGCACAACAGATTCCTTCAATTGTGGGATTTGGTATTAAGGTGATTCTGGCAATTGTTGTATTTTTTGTGGGACGAAAGCTGATACGATGGTGTATCCGGCTTTTGAAACGTTCCATGGAAAAGACAAAGGTAGATGAGGGTGTCATACAGTTTGCCTGTTCTGCGGGAAAGGCAGTACTCTATACAATGCTGATTTTTAATATTGCAGTCAGCCTGGGAGTTACAGAATCTTCAGTGGCAGCTCTCCTGGGCACAGCAGGTGTGGCGATAGGTCTTGCTCTTCAGGGAGGGCTTGCCAATCTGGCAGGAGGAGTTCTTCTTCTTGTATTTAAGCCATTTACTGTAGGAGATTATATTATTCAGAATCAGCAGAATGGATGCGAGGGAACTGTAGCAAGGATTGAAATGTGCTATACGACTCTTTTAAGCGTTGACAATAAAAAAATTGTAGTGCCGAATGGAACTCTTTCGAACAGTACGATCATTAACGTAACTGCAAAAGAGACCAGAAAGCTTGAAATCAAGGTTGGAATTTCCTATGAGGCAAATATCCAGAAGGCAAAGGATATTCTTTATAAAATCTTGTTGGATGATCCGGAGACCAAGGGGGATGAGAACGAAATGGTTGTTTTTGTAGATCAGCTGGCAGACAGCGCGGTGATCCTTGGACTTCGTGTATGGGTTCCTACCGAATCCTACTGGCCGGTGAAATGGAGACTGAATCAAAGAATCAAGGAAGAATTTGATGCTCAGGGAATTGTGATTCCATATAATCAGATGGATATCTATGTACATCAAAAGAATTGATTGTAAACTTTAAAATAAAATAAGTTGACAATCAAACTCCGACTGTGATAGAGTAAAGCGTAGAAAAAGTCTATGTGTTAATGAGCACTTTGTTAACAGTTACATCTATGTACAGCAGGAGGAAAAAAATGAGTACAATGGCAGTATCAAAGGGTAAAACTTACGATATGGTATATATCGGAGTATTTGTAGTTTTAATGGCAATCTGTTCCTGGATATCAGTTCCCACCGCAGTTCCCTTTACCCTGCAGACTTTTGGGGTATTTATGGCTGTAGAAATGCTTGGAGGAAAAAGAGGGACGACAGCAGTGCTTCTGTATATTCTTCTTGGCGCAGTTGGCGTTCCTGTGTTTGCAGGAATGACCGGAGGAATAGGAATTCTCACTGGTACAACGGGAGGTTATATTGTCGGATTTTTGTTTTCTGCTCTTACTATGTGGGCAATGGAAAAGCTTCCGGGAAAAAAATCTTTGATCCAGATCCTTTCTATGGCAGCAGGACTTCTTGTCTGTTATGCATTTGGAACTCTGTGGTTTATGGCAGTTTATATGCGGACAAATGGCGCAATAGGCGTTGCAGCAGTGCTTGGATGGTGTGTGATTCCGTTTGTGATTCCGGATATTATTAAGATCGTTTTAGCTTATGGCTTGTCAAAAAAATTAAAAAAATATGTAATGTGATATGGAAAAAAAGAAAGTATACAGGCTTCGTCCTCATCATGGCATGTGTCTGGCATATTTTGAGGGAAAAGGTTACAGCAGCAGTTTTTCTTCTCATATGGGCCAGATGCTGGAAATACTGGAAAATGGAGCGGAAATAAAGCTGATTGTCTCAGGTGATGAAATCTGTTCCGCATGTCCAAATCTGGAGAAGAATATGTGCAGAACCGCAGAACGGACTGCTTTGTATGACCGGTCGGTTTTAGAATTATGTGATCTCAGAGAAAATGAGATCCTTGGATTTCAGGAGTTTGTATCCAAAGTGGAACAGATGATTTTAAAACCCGGCAGGAGAGAGGCTATATGCGGAGACTGCCAGTGGGATGAAATATGCAGGAAGAAAAAAAGCCGTTGGGAAAAATAATAACAGCAGTCGGATCAGGTCCGGCTGCTGTTTGTGCGTTCAGTAGCGAATAAAAGAATTATCATTCCGATAAATGCAGATACAGTGGCAAAGATCAACATGGCATTAACGCCTGCGGCATCAATCAGAGCCCCTCCTAACAAAGCGCCTATCACACTTCCAAGGGTATAGGTCATAGTAATATAAGCCTGCCCCTTGATAGCATCCTGTTCTTCCATGATAGAATTCACATAGTATACAGAGGAGACTGCGATAAGTCCCCATCCAAGCATCTGTAAAAACTGTACACCGTAAAAAACGGGGATATTAGGAGCTAAAAGTGTTCCCAGTGATTTCAGCATGAAGAAAATACCGCAGATTCTGAACCAGAAATGACAGGCGGTTTTTTTCAGCATAAAAGTAAAAAGAAACAGGGTGGGAAGTTCAATAAGAGCAGCAATGGCCATGGAGGTTCCCATTTCTGCACTTCCACCTCCTTTACTTTCTACAATCTGGAAGGTAAAGCTGTTCAGGAGTACATGGCTGAGGTAAATAAAAATACAGCCGATCAGAACAATGGAAAAACGTTTGTACTTTATAAAAAATGCCAGTGGGTTGGAAGCGGCAGTTCTTTGGGCAGAGACAGAAACTTCTGTCTTGCGAAATGGAAACAGAATCAGCGCTCCTACAAAAGCCAGAGAGAGAACAGAAATAGAAAATGGTACGGATACGGCTCCTGCTTTTTCTGCAATGGCTCCTAAAAGATAGGACATAATGGCATAGGCAACGGACCCCATGCCTCTGGCGGCTCCAAAATTCAGACGTTTTCCCTGATTGATGCTTTCCATGCCAAGGGAATTGATAAAAGGGTTCAAAAGTTGCAGAAGTGTGATTGTACTTCCGTAAAGGAGCCCGGTAAAAAAAATAGTTTTTCGGAAAGAAAGAAGCATCAGGAGCCCCAGGATAAGCTGGAACAGTATAAGGACAAGTACGATCTTTTTTAAAGAAGGACTTGATGGGCGATCAGCATATCCTGCGATCACCGGCTGAAGTATGGCAGAAATAATCCCTGCAACTGCCATGATCATGCCGATTTCAGTGTTGGTAAATCCGCTGTCCAGAAGATAAAGACTGGCAAAGCCCATAATGGCGGAAAAATTCATCCAGTAAAAGCCCTGTATAAAAGAATATCTAAGGGTGAGATTTGAATTTTTTACTGTATTTGTCATGTGAAAAACTCCTTTTCTATAGTTATTTTATTATATCAGGGTGAAAAGTGTCCGTCCACAAAAAATGAGAAAAATGAAAAGATATTGTTGCTGTGAACAGCAACGGTATATTCGGAATGGAAAGGGGTTCTTCTTGCAATCAAAAGCTTTTTGTCATATGATAAAGTCAGCTTAAAATGCAGACAAGGAGGATATCGGATATGAAGAAACAAATTGATGTATTTGAACATACAGGAGAAATCCTGAAAGGACTCAGAAATGGGGTTCTGATCACCTCAAAATCAGAAGACAAGGTAAATTCCATGACGATTTCCTGGGGAATGCTGGGAATTGAATGGGGAAAACCTGTATTTATTACAGTGATTCGCGAAGGCCGTTTTACCAGAGAACTTCTGGAAAAGAACGGAGAGTTTACGGTGAACATTCCTCTGGATGACAGCCAGAAAAAAGCCCTTGGATTCTGCGGTTCCAAATCCGGACGTGATACAGATAAGATCAAGGAACTGAACCTGACTCTGGAGGAGCCGGAGAGTATTTCAGTTCCCGGAATCAGAGAGTTTCCACTGACTCTGGAGTGCCGGATTGTTTATAAGCAGCTGCAGGATATTCATGCAATGGACAAAGAAACCGTTGAGAAGTTTTATCCTCAGAATGTGGACAGTTCCTTTACCGGTTCCAATCGTGATGTGCACGTGGCATATTACGGAGAAATTGTAAACGCATATGTGATTGAATGATTATTTGAAAAATCCCCCGGATTGCAGACCGGGGGATTTTTTCACTTCTTATTGGATTTTCAGAAGATAAGAGTCATATTGACAGATAAGCTTATCCATCTGGAGACACTCTTCTGAAGAAAGCGGATGAAAGGGTCTTCGGCAGTTACCGGAGATAATTCCTCTTTTTGTCAGAATATATTTAACAGCACTGAATATTCCTACTTTACACATTTCTTCTACACAATAATTGATTTCCGTCTGTATTTTTAACGCTTCGGAAACTTTTCCAGAATAAAAAAGATCACGAGCTTTGGTGAAAAGTGGAGCAAAAATATTAACAGTAGTTCCGATTGTTGCTTCAGCACCCATTGCAAGAGCTCCTGTGAACTGTTCGTCAAATCCATTGAAAAATACTTTATCAGGATAAGCGCTTCTCATTCGCTCTAATGCATAAAGATTGTTGGAGGTATGCTTTACTCCGATGACTTGTTTATTAGAGAGAAGTCTTCCGGCATTGTCTTTATTAAATTCTATACCCGTAAACTGTGGGATATTATATACGATGACGCCAATTTCCGGAACTGCCTGAATGATATTTTCATAATAGGTTATGATCTCATCCATGGTGAATTTATAATAATAGGGCGGGATCATAGATATGGCATCAACTCCGGCAGCAGCTGCATGACGAGCAAGACAAATGGCGTCTTCTGTACGGACAGTTCCTACATGAGCAATGACAGGAACCCGTTTATCGACAATCTTCAGAATTTGTTCCAGAGCATTTTTTCGTTCTTCCAGACTCAGAAGCAGCGCTTCACCGGAAGAACCCATGCAGTAAAATCCCTCAACTCCTATACTGAGTTCATATTCAATCAGTTTGGAAAGCATCTCTATGTTAAGGGTCTCGTCCGAATTCATGGGTAATTCCAGAGCAGAAAAAATTTTTTTGAAAATATTGTTATTTAAAGTATTCATAAGGTCCTTTCTACAGATAGTTGTTCTGTTCATTTTTTGATTTTTTATTAGACGTATGAGCGGACATATCCACGTTCAGGATGTTATGAAATTTATTAGTTTATGAATTGAATTTACTTGCTTCCAGATCTTTGGCAACTTTTTTCATATGCTGTTTCATCTTTTTTTCTCCCAGTGCCATATCATGTGTTTCAAAAGCTCTGATAATCGCATTATGCGCAGGAATAAAATTATCTATATTTTTTTTGATCTTAAAGGTATTTTGACGAAATTGTGCCAACTGTTTGGTGATGATATCATTGATCTCCATTAAAAAAACATTTCCTGCAATAATAAAAATAGTCCGGTGGAATTCTTCATCATAGTGTGCTAATAAGGCTGCGTCGCACTGTTCCGCAGCTTTTTCTGCATTATGCTGATTGCGTTTTAACATTGCAAGCTGCTGTTCAGTGCATTTTTCGATGGCGAGTTTGGTTGCTAATGGCTCCAGAGCAGAACGGACAACGGTAAGATCCTGTAATTCCACTTCATTGGTAGCAAACCAGGTAGAAAGAGAATTTGTTTGTACAGGAGTTTTGCTTTTGATAAAAGTACCGAGTCCAGGTTTAATCTCAAGAAGACCTTGTGAAACAAGAACTTTTACAGCCTCCCGGACAGTACCCCGTCCTACGCCGAGCGTGGTGCACAATTCTTTCTCAGTGGGGAAACGATCTCCGATCAGTACTGAATCATCGGCAATATAAGCCTGTAGATTTTCAAGAGCCAGTTGTGTTGCAGATTTTTTAGTTATTGTCAACATGTATTTCTAGTTCACTCCTTCGTACTGATTATATTCACCTTATAAGCATATTATCTGGTATGAA
>NZ_CABVDF010000180.1:0-5839 GCF_902497045.1 uncultured Blautia sp.
TGCAATGCTTTCAGTAGGAACAACAGTTTTTGCAAGTCCTTAACTGTTGTTTGATAAGGAGTGTAGTTTTATACAAATAGTGATATTATTGCAAAAAACTAGGATTTTATAAAAATAAAAAAATCAAGTCTATAGCTGTTTGAAGTGAGGAGAAAAGCGTATGAGAAATGTGTTGGCAACGGACATAAAAAACAATATTCGAAGCATTCGCTTTATTTTGGGGATTTTTCTAATCGTTTCGGCTACCCTGATGTCTGAGCATGAGATGTTGCAGAAGATCATAAATGCAGGCGGATCTGCAGAAGGACCAGGCTGGTTCGTAGCATACACCTATTGTATGAACAGCGTTAATATGCTTCTGTTTGTTCCCATTGCCGTTGCTTTTGCGGGTGGAGAGAATACGGAGGCTGAGCTGCACAGTCGTTTTTTTCTGTTCAGTTATATCCGTTCAGGGAGAAAACAGTATCTCGTAGGAAAAGCAGCAGGATTGTTGGTCTCCGGAGGTTTGACAGCTTTTTTAGCCATGGTGTTCCTTCTTGTAATCTGTATACTGAGGTTCGGTCAGTATCCTTCTCTGATTGACGGAAATTATGAGATGGCAGTGCTTGTGGGCAGAACGGCGGTAAGCTTTCTGAGATTGTTTTTAAATGGCGCTTTTTGGGCGCTAATTGGCGGTACGTCGGCTGTCATAACAAAAAATCGCTATATGTCCTATGCCGTTCCTTTTATTCTTTATTATGTCCTGACCGTATTTCAGGAGCGTTACTATCAAAAAGCATTCTTTCTGAGTCCCCGCTATTGGGCGGCGTCTATTTACTACAATGATATCTTCTGCATTGCTATATTAGCGGTTGGAAGTTTTTTAACGGCACTGATCTTTATGTGCGCAATAGAAAGAAGGTTGCGGTATGCGTGATATTAAACAGGCTTTTTGGATTGCAGGCCAGAATTTCTATGGATGGAAAAAAAGTCCGAGGATCTGGATGACCTTTATTTTGGCAGCTATATTATGTCTGATGCTGTCGGATCAGATTATTTCCCATGCGATAAAATATGAGACAATCCTTCAGGTATTCGAGCCGTTTATTTGGACATATGGGGATGCATCCTCTGTTATGCTGTCCTCCCTGCTTTTAATCCTGCTCTTTGCGGACATGCCATTTATCAGTCAGGCAACTCCGTATTGGCTTGTACGCACAAAACGGAAGATATGGCTTGCGGGTCAGATTATCTATGTGATCCTGGCGACTGTGATCTATAATATTTTTTTGGCTGTGATGCTTGGAATTATGGGAGCTCCCTTTTCCTTTACGGGAAATGTGTGGAGCGAAACAGCGGCAATGTTGGGCTATGGCGGTGGGGAGAGCATAACCGTTCCTGTTTCCATAAAAACAATGGAAAGCTCAACTCCTTATATGTGCGCAGCAATAGTGTTTGGACTTGTACTTTTATATACTCTTTTTATCGCAGTTCTCATGTTGTTTTTAAATCTGGCTGCGGGAAATATGGCAGGGGTGATCGGTGCTTTTGCAGTCAGTCTGTATGGGCTCCTGCTGAACCCAGATGTTTTCCGGAAACTGTTTCATTTTACAGAAAGTCAGGAATATAGGGCGAACGTGTTCTGCGGCTGGCTGTCTCCGTTGAACCAAGCTACCTTTCCCATGCACAGCTTTGGTTATGATTACCTGCCAGGGATCGGGATGAGCATGTTCATATTTGCAATATTAATCATAGCGCTGATCGGCTTGTCAGCCGTCCGAATTAAGGGCTATAATTTCTCTTTTACGCAGACAAACGAATAAATGGAGGGCAAAATGGAATATGCAATCAGGTTGAAGGGACTGACAAAATCCTTTCAAAAAGAAAAAGTATTAAAGAACATTACCCATGATTTTGAAAAAGGGAAGATTCATGGGATTATGGGGTTTAACGGTTCAGGGAAAACCGTAATGTTTAAATGCATCTGTGGATTTTTACAACCTGAGAGCGGCACAGTGCTCGTAGGGGGAAAACAGATCGGGAAGGAGCTGGACTTTCCAGATTCCGTAGGCATTATCATTGAAAACCCTGGCTTCTTTCTGGATCTCAGCGGTTTTGCGAATTTAAAGAGACTGGCGTCTCTGAAACACCGTATTTCCGATGACGATGTGAGGGCGACGATGCGTGCCCTAGGGCTTGATCCTCTGTCTAAAAAGAAGGTAGGACAGTATTCTCTTGGAATGCGTGAACGTCTTGGTATCGCACAGGCAATCATGGAAGATCCGGAGCTTTTGATATTGGACGAGCCTTTTAATGGTCTGGACAAGCAGGGGGCAGGAGAGGTCTGCGAGCTTTTGCGGGGATTAAAGGAACGAGGGAAGACTATTCTTATCGCAGCACATAACATGCTGGAGATCGAATGGCTCTGCGATACGATCTGTGAGATGGATGCAGGTGTCCTGACGCAGATAAAATAAAAATACGGGGGAAAGAATATGGGAAAGGTATTAATTAAATGCATTCAAACACCAATGCAGAAATATTTTTATGATCGTTCTTTGGATTCTGTAGTTATGGTGAATGATGAAGAATATCAGATATTAAAAACTGTGGAAAAGACAAAATTGGTTCCTGATGGAGTGTTAAGACGGTTTGTGAAAAGCGGATTATTGCGTGAGACTGCGATAGAAGAAATTGAGCATCCTGAGACAGAAAACTTACATTTGTTGGCAGAACATTATATGGGCAATCTGATTTTGCAGGTAACTCAGCAGTGTAATTTATACATTAAAATAAATAAGGTAGTCTGTTTCTAAAAAATATACGAAAACGTTAATAGTGTCAGGAAGGTATTTATAAGTTAAAGAGTTTATAATTGAAGTTTCGTGAAAAAGCGACAATTCTATAAGATATATGGAGGAAAAATGAAAAAAAGTGTTCTAGCAATTATGGTAGGTGCGTTGTGTATTATTCTTTCCAGCTGTCAGGAAACACCAGAGGAGAGTTCGGTAGTCAGCAAAGTGGATGGGATTAGCGAGGCGGCTGTCTGTGAACCTCTTAAAAAAGGAGAAAAGAGAGAGACAAATGTTCCAACGCATTGGAAATTTGAAGAAAAGAAAAGCAACGACCGTGTGGTTATCCAGGCAGATATTAAGTTGGGCGAACAAAGCATTGGCAATCTTCCAGTCATAGAGATGCAAAATCACGAGTTAACGCAGGAAGAACTGAATGGATTGATTGATTATTTTACGGACGGTGAGGAACTATATATGCCACAGATGGTGACAAAGGATGCGTATCAGGAAGTGTTAGACAGGATTTCCAGCAAGGAAGGAAGTTACTTGCAATCAGCATATTCTACATCGATTGCAGGGATTCAAAACGCAACCCGAGAGGGGATGGAGCTTGCACCGGATGAAGCGTCTGCACCGGAAAAGATGGAGATAAAATTTCAAAAAAAAACAGAGGATCACGGTGTGGAAGCGGCACGGAGTTGGATGAGTACTGAATTGGAAAACACAGATACAGAGGATTATTTTACTGCAGATGTGGGCGAGGACAGGAAGGCATATATAGAAGCAGAGCGGTATAATCAGGAAATTGACAATGACAGTAGTTTTCTCTGGATGGAGGGTTCTAATTTTATAGAAGAAGAAACAATAGAAACTGAGGAAATGCAGAGTGAGTATTACAGTAGCTTTGGCATGGATACCAACGGCTATACAGAGAAATTTCATGAACTGGCAGATGCGTATCGAAAGTGCATGGACAAGATCACCTTTACAGAGGAAGATGGAAAGGAACAGGCAGAACAAGTTTTAGAGGATTTAGGTATCGATGGAATGGGCCTTGTAGATTCTGATCGTACCGTGTGGTTCCCGAATGGCGCATGTTCAGAGCGCAATGGTCTGGGACTTGGTAGTGATGCTTTGTGGCAGGGAGATCTGGATAGAGGATTACCGGGATATCTGTATTGTTTTTCGAAAAGTGTAGAGGGTATTACTTCAGTTCCTGATGGCGTGGTTGCGGAAGAAACAGTGGATAGTTATGTGCCTCCGTTCCAGGTAGAAACAATCTCTATTCTGATAACAGAGGAAGGAATTAAATATTTTAAATGGGATGGGATATCGGAAGAAGTCTGTACGGTGACGGAAAATACAAAGCTTCTGCCTTTTGAAAAAATACAGGCAAAGCTGACAGATCAGATTTTTTATTGGTATTCCGGAAAAGGCCAGTCTGCCAACGACACTACCGCACTGGAGTATGATGTGGTAAACGCAAAATTGCAGTATACTTATACCACAGCCTATCAGGAGCCGAAACACGCATGGTTGGTTCCAGCATGGATTTTTACTGTCAGGGAAAGTATTGGTGGAAATTCTCTACAGGAGCTTTCTTATGTGATCAATGCTTATGATGGCAGTGTGATTGGAGAAGCATATTAGGGTTCAGCGACACTTGAATTTTTATTGACCATAGAATTACAAGGTTTATCATGAGAATAATAAATATGCGATATTTGGCTTGGATATATAACAGGTAAGAATAGGAATAGTGCAAATGATTAAGCTCGCATTGATTGATAACGGTATACCTTATCATATGAGAAATAACAGGAATCAAAGGATTGTTCATAAATCTTTTTTGGCTTCTAAATGCGATCCAAGTGAGTATAAAGACGATAAATCATTCCATGGCGCTGTATGCGTCGGAATTATCACAAGCATATGTAGTGATATAGAATTATGGGACTTGAATGTGACTGACTCTGCAGGAACAACACAGATCACAGTTTTGCTGGAAGCTTTGGAATGGTGTATTCAAAATAAAATAAAGTTAATTCACATGAGTCTTGGAACAATCAATTATTTTGATATTAAACCCTTATGGATTCAAATAAAAAGATTACTTGATGCTGATGCGATTATAGTAGCAGCATATCATAACAGAAATATAAAGACTTATCCAGCTGCATATCCAGGTGTTTTTGGTGTCAGGCAGGATCGTTATGGTCTTTTGGGAAATGGTCAAATTCTGTTTCAAGAACAAAAAGGTTATAATATTGAGAATTCTATTATAGCAAATTTTTCGTGGAATGGGATCGTAAATCAAGCCAATAGTTATGCGGCTCCTGTTGTCACTGGACATATTGCTACATATTTAAACAGAAAGCCCACAGCAGGATTTGATGATGTTATGGACTTTTTGATGACTATAGCAACGCATAAATCTGATTATCCGGATATACTAGAAAATGTAATAAGGGATAAAACCAATATAGAGATACCGGTAATTGCCGGTATTGATTTAGATTACGAGGAAATGATACAGCTAAAAGTGATGTTTAGTCAGAACGGTTATTACGCAATAAATCTGCAGAAAAATCCTTTAGATGAAAATGTAATTCCTTTAGAATATTATGACGATTCCAATGAGTCATTGAACGATATCCTTTATACAGTATATATAGCTTATGAACCTGATATTATTCTTTTGAATCAAGAGGAAGAAATATTTGAAAGTAGTAAGGCATCAGATATAGATATGTATATTGTGCGTAAAAATAATATGTATGAATTGTATGCAGAAGATCGAATAGGAATAACTTACAATATAGAGGATATATATGAGCTTGTTTGTCAATATTTTGCTTAACGAATAGTGAGGATGGCAATTGGATATGAGAGAAAATGGGAAAACATGGTATCGAATTTGTAAAATGTTGTGTGAATATAAAAAGTATTTTCCAGGGATTATCTGTTGCCTTTTGGGTTCATCATTCATAACGTTTATACACCCACTGCTTATAAGACAAATAACAGATTGTGGTATATTGCAGAAAAACATGAAATACATTCTT
>NZ_CABVDF010000181.1:0-5773 GCF_902497045.1 uncultured Blautia sp.
TAACAGACCCTTATAGGGTCAAAGCAAACCACCGGCTAAGCCGGTGGTCGTGATTTTTCTGAAATTTATTCCCGAAACTGTACAAAAATTCCTTTAATAACCTCATAAAGTGGTTTTTTAATTTGTTCCAGGGACAGAGGCTGCTTGTAGAGAATCGTATTATAGCTGGTGCCGCTGACCAGTTCGATTATCATATACATCATTACATCAGGCGTACGGTAAGTATGTGAAGCATGATCCAGCATAGTCTGATAAATTGCATATATGGAAGGTCTGTCATCGCTGGGAGCAACAGCGAGAAAATCGGTGAAAAATCCCCAGCTTAAATGTTTGGAAAGCAACATGACCAGGTGATGATTCTGGGCAAACTGATCCAGAATATTGTCGATGATAAAAAGCACCTGTTCTTCAAAGTCTTTTAACTCTTTATGTTTCAGCAGTTCATTGCAGGCTGCCTGAAACACCTGATTTGCTTTGTGACTGATCAACTGGTTCCGGATATCGTATTTATCCTTAAAATACAGATAGAAGGTTCCCTTTGCGACACCTGCTTTTTCTACAATATCAGAAATGGAAGTTTTGTTAAATCCATTATCGAGAAATAATGTAAAAGCGGAATCTAACAGAGAATTTCTCTTCTGCTCTTTGTTATTATCTATCTTGCTCATTTGTACTGCCTCCTTCGCTACAATTATAGAGAGGTAAGCAGGGAAATGTCAAACATCAAAAACAGGAAAAAGGAAATTCTGCATAATGCATAAAAAACTAAAATGACTTTTAGTCATATTTGGTATTGACTAAAAGTCATTTTTATGTTAAAACAATAAATGACCAAAGGTCATAAATGAGTTTCGGAAATTATAGGAAAGGAAGAAGATAAAATGGTAAAACTGGGAAGAAAGATTGTAAAATTTCGTATTCCAATTTTTATTCTGAGTTTATTGCTTCTGGTGCCGTCTGCGATTGGATATATAAATACCAGGGTAAATTATGATGTACTGTATTATTTGCCGGATGACATTGAAACAATGAAAGGCCAGGATATTCTGGTAGATGAATTTGGAACCGGAGCCTACTCTATGTTTATTTGTGAGGGTATGAAAAACAAAGATGTTGCGGCTCTGAAGAAAAAGATTGAAAATGTAGAACATGTTTCTAAGGTAGTGTGGTATGACAGTTTTTCTGATTTAAGCGTTCCGGTGGAAATGCTGCCTGATAAAATAAGAAGTGCATTGTTTTCAGATGATTCTACCATGATGTTTATCATTTTTGAAACTACTACCTCGGCTGATGAAACCATGGACGCAATCGGAGATATCCGAAAGCTGGCAGGAAAACAATGTTTTGTCAGTGGTATGTCAGCAATTGTTACAGATACAAAGAATCTGGCAGAATCAGAGGTGGCAATTTATGTACTGATCGCTGTGGTCCTGTCCTGTATCGTATTGGCATTGACCATGGAATCTTATCTGATTCCATTCCTGTTTCTGGCAAGTATTGGTATTGCCATTCTTTATAATATGGGAACAAATATCTTTAAGGGTGAGATTTCCTATATTACCAAGGCATTAAGCGCAGTACTTCAGCTGGGTGTGACAATGGATTATTCTATTTTCCTCTGGCACAGCTATCAGGAGCAGAGAAAGCTTTATGAAGATGACCATAAGGAAGCCATGGCACAGGCAATTGCAGCTACTATTAAGTCTGTTGTGGGAAGTTCTATCACGACAATTGCAGGATTTGTGGCACTTTGCTTCATGAGCTTTACACTTGGCCTGGATCTGGGAATTGTTATGGCAAAAGGCGTTATATTTGGTGTGATCTGCTGTGTTACAGTTCTTCCTGCTATGATCATGATTTTTGATAAAGCTCTGGAAAAAACAAAACACAAACAGCTGATACCGGATTTTCCGAAAGTATCTGAATTTTTAGTAAAACATCATAAAGCTTTTGCTTTTATCTGTGTAGCGTTATTTATTCCATTTGCTTATTTTCAGGCGAATACGGCTGTTTATTATAATCTGGATTCCAGCCTTCCAAAAGATCTGGAATCTATTATGGCAAATGAAAAACTCCAGGAAGAATATCATATGGGTGCGGCTCACATGATTCTTATGGATAAAAATGTATCCAGCAAAGAAAAGCATAAGATGATCAAAGAGATGGAACAGGTAGATGGCGTAAAGGAAGTTCTGGGACTGGAGAGCATAATCGGTCCGTCCCTGCCGGAAAGCATGATACCTCAGGATATAAAGGATATTTTGGAAAGTGATAATTATGAACTGATGCTGATCACCAATGAATATCAAACCGCTTCTGAGGAAGTAAATGCTCAGATCGATAAGCTGAATACCATATTGAAATCCTATGACAAAAACGGAATGCTGGTAGGAGAAGCGCCCTGTACGAAAGACCTGATCGAGATCACTGATCACGATTTTAAAGTGGTCAGTGCAGTTTCTATCCTGGCTGTTTTCCTGATCATTTTGTTTGTATTTAAATCGATTACACTTCCGGTGATTCTGGTATTGGTAATCGAAGGAGCAATTTTTATCAATATGGGAATACCTTATCTTACCGGAACAGAACTGCCATTTATCGCTTCGATCGTTATTGGGACGATACAGCTGGGGGCAACTGTGGATTATGCTATTTTGATGACCAGCCGATATGAACAGGAAAGAGGAAGCGGAAAGAGCAAAAAAGAATCTATCAGCATTGCTCTGGAAAGCAGCATCCGGCCGGTAATGGTATCAGCATTCAGCTTTTTTGCAGCAACCTTTGGAGTTGGTATTTATTCTAAGATTGATATGATCAGTTCATTGTGCCTGCTGATGGCAAGAGGAGCACTGATCAGTATGTGTGCAGTACTTTTGTTCTTACCGGCTATGTACTGGATATTTGACAGAGTTATCTGTGCTACAAGTAAAAATTTCAAAGTTAGAAAATAGGAGGTTTTTATCATGAAGAGGAAGAATGTGCAGGCGCTCCTGGTTGGTATGACAATGCTGATGTCAGTAGTTTTACCTGTTACTCCGGCATTGGCCGCAGCAGAAAATTTGGCGGAAAAGGAACAGACTGTTTATGTAAATGCAGATGAAAATGGAAATACAGAAGAAGTGATCGTCAGCAACTGGCTGAAAAATAAGGGAAAAGAGAAAAATCTGAAAGATAAAAGTGGGCTGACAGATATTGAAAATGTAAAGGGTGATGAAACTTTTCAGAAAAATGAAGACGGGACGATTACCTGGAATACAGATGGAGAAGACATTTATTATCAGGGTACAACAGGAAAAGAGCTTCCGGTTTCTGTAAGACTGACATATTATCTGGACGGAAGAGAGATTCCTGCATCAGAACTGGCAGGTAAAAGCGGAAAGGTAAAGATTCGTATCGATTACGAAAATAAAGAGAAGAAAACCGAAAAAGTTAATGGTAAAACCGAAGAAATTTATACACCGTTTATGATGATGACTGCCATGATACTTCCGGCAGATACATTTACAAATGTAGAAATGGTAAATGGAAAAGTGCTTTCTGACGGAAGCAATGATATTGCAGTAGGTTATGGATTTCCGGGACTGGCAGACAGCCTGAAGCTTTCAGATATGGAAGAACTGGATGAGATTGAGATTCCGGATCATGTGGAACTGACCGCAGACGTAAAGGATTTTTCTCTGGGTATGACAGCAACAATTGCCACGACAGGTCTTTTGGAAGATCTGAATCTGGGAGATGCAGCAGATACAGATGACTTAAAAGAGAAGCTGGATACACTGACAGATTCTTCTGAGGCATTAGTAAAAGGAAGCAAAGAACTTCAGGAGGGAATTTCTACTTTGGACAGTTCCGCAGACACTTTTGTCAGTGGATTGAACAGTGCAGACGATGGTGCCGGACAGCTGAAAAACGGAATTGATACAATGAACAGCAAGAAAGGAGAGCTTCTGGGAGGAATATCAAAACTGACTGCAGGAATGAGCTCTCTGAAAAGCGGCGCCGGACAGCTTCAGAAAGGTGTAAGCGCTTATACAAGCGGTGCAGCTCAATTGGAAAATGGCATTGATCAGGCTGCAAAAGGCGTATCTGAACTGAACAGCGGAATTGAAACACTGAATGAAAAAAAGGGAATCCTTATCAATGGTGTGGAACAGCTTAGTACAGGAGGTGCTAAACTGGAAGAAGGAACCAAAAGCCTTCAGCAGGGCGTGCAGGCGTATACTGCCGGAACAGCGGCTCTGGATCAGGGGATTGGTCAGCTGAAAAGTGAATTGGGCCAGTCGATGGGGCAGGTATCCCAGCTTCCGCAGGCAATAAAGAGTCTGACAGAAGGCGCCGGACAGCTGATCCAGGGGGCAGGAACTTTACAGCAGGGTATGTCACAGGCTGAGGCCGCAGCAGGAAAAATTGGAGACAGTGTCAGCGGGTTAAAAAGCGCTGCACAGACGGTAGGAGACTTAAGTGGCCAGGCTGTTGGAATTATAGGAAATCTGATCAACAGCCAGTCCGCTCCTCAGGTGGATACAAATTCTGTAAATGAACAGGCAAATGCGGCTATTGCTCAGGAAAATGCACTGGTAAATGAGCAGGCAAACGCACAGGCAAACCAGCAGCAGAGCAGTAATGTAGCCGCAGCTCTGGATGCAGCAGGCATCCCGGAAGAGCAGAAACAGGCGGTACTGGCAAACTTAGGAGGCATTGGAGTTTCCGTAGGTGTCCAGACATCGGCTAATATTAATGTACCGATAACCGGTGGTGATAATGGCGGAGCTGATGCGGCAATTCAGGGACTGCAGCAGATCCAGGCTGCAATGAATGCTGTAAATGGACAGATTCCCGGAGCTGATGCGGCACTTTCAGAGGCGCAGGCTCAGATCAATGCTATGAAAGAGGGAACAGCCAGTGCAGTAGCAGGAGCTGAAGCGTTGAAAAAAGGAACACAGTCCTTTGCAGAGGCAATGAAGCCTATGGATAATCTGACAGAGCTTTCAGATAAACTCCAGAAAGCGGTAGAGCAGTTAAAGGCAGGAAGTACAGCGCTGGTTTCTAAAAACGAGGAATTGAACGCAGGTGTTTCTTCTGCAGCAGATGGAGCAGCGGCTTTAAATGCAGGTATCCAGCAGCTTTCTGCAGGTGCAGGACAGCTTAGCGGCGGTATCGATCAGCTGGCAGCCGGAAGCAAGGCTTTGAACATTGGTGCTCAGCAGCTCCAGAAAGGTGTTAAGGCACTGACTGCAAATAATGCTTCTTTAAATAATGGTGCTTCTCAGCTTGAACAGGGCAGCGCAGAGCTCTTAAAAGGAGGAAATGCACTGGCATCCGGAGGAAATGCTTTAGGAGATGGAATTTCTAAGCTGGCAGATGGAGCGGCAGCCTTAAAAGATGGAACTTCTAAGCTGGCAGCAGGCGGAAAAGAACTGAAATCAGGAACAACAAAACTGAAAGATGGTTCTACAAAATTAAAAGACGGCATGGAGAAGTTTGACGAAGAGGGAATACAGAAAATTACAGATATGTTAAACGATGATGTAAAAGCCGTTATGGAAAGAATCAAAGCAGTAGAAAATGCAGATAAATCCTATAAAGCCTTTGACGGACAGGATAGTCATATGGATGGAAAAGTAAAATTTGTAATTGAAACAGATGGAATTGAAGCAGAAGAGTCATAAGCTCTTTTAGATATGAGATCTGTAATGTCAGTTCAGCATTTTCCGGAAAGGGGCTATCGGGAAATAGATAGTTCTAAATAAGGGCAGATGTGACTCGTGCGAGT
>NZ_CABVDF010000182.1:0-5767 GCF_902497045.1 uncultured Blautia sp.
GGAGATTCGTATTTTAAGATTTAGAGCCTAAAAATCGGTATTAACCGATAGCCCCGTTGTTATAAAAGCTTTCATTTTTTTATATTCTTCATATCCAAAAGATATTTTTCCTTTTGTAAGGCTGAAATAGCCATCTTTCTGCATGGATCGGATGGTCCGGTCCAGCGTCTTGATATTCATTCCAAGCTCTTCACATAAACGTTCGCGGATCTTCTGCAGGATAAATGCTCCGTTTTCGGGAAAGACGGCATCTGTTTTTTCGGACAGGGAACTTTCATATGCCCGGACCAGATAATCTGCAAGGAGAAATGCCGGAGGATAGTAAAGCTTCAGGCCATTATTGTAGGAAGAGCGATACAGCTTGAAGGCGGTACGTTTTGCCATAAGCCGGAGAATATGGGAGTCATTTCGGATCCAGTTTTCGGCTTCCTTTCGGGAAATATAGATTACCGTGCATTCTGTGACAGCCTCAATGGTCACAGAGGTTCGGGGCATCTCTGCCAGAAGCGTTACTTCACCGATAAAGTCAATGGCTTTATTTGTCTCTATCATGTAGATTTTTCCATTTTCAAATTCATTGATCACACGGTTTTCCCCTTTTGCCACAATTCCAAAAAAATGCAGTTCACAGTCTTTCTGGTGGATCAGCCGGCCGGGAGGATATATTTTTATAAAAGCACTTCTGCGTATTTCTGAAGGCATGGATTTTGTATATTCCAGCAATTCCGGTATTTCCTTTTCCAGATCTTCGATGGTCATCATAGCATCCTTCCTTCTCCTGTTTTTAACAAGTATAACAAAGCATTCCAGGAAAGTAAACACAGATGAGAAATCCTGTTGAAATATGCAGAAAAACAGAAAAACAGAAAAACACCTCAAATGTCCTTTTTTGAAAATACATTTTCATCTAAAATTAAACTAATAAAAACGGAACAGGAGGTAAAAGAAACCATGTCAAAACCAAAAGAAAATTATGTCTATAGGTCGTTAGGGGAAAGGATAAGGACAGAATGGAAGATCTATCTTCTGGCTTTTTTGTTTGTTTTGATCGCAGATAATATTGGACAGATCAAAATCCCGGTTGGAAAAGGAATGTTTATTCTGTTTCCTATATTTTATGCCATTATCCTTGGTGTTCTCAGCGGACCGCAGGTGCTGAAGATCGTAGAAAACAAACATGTAAAAGCTGCTTCCAGGCTGGTGGTGGTAGGCATTGCACCTTTTATCGCAAAGCTGGGCATTACAGCCGGGGCAAACATAGAAACCATTTTGAACGCAGGACCGGCAGTGCTTCTTCATGGATTTGGAAATCTCTTTGGCATTTTTCTGGCCCTTCCAGTGGCAATTCTTCTGGGAATGAAGAGAGAGGCTGTAGGAGCCTGTTTTTCCATAAACCGTGAATATCATATGGCTCTGATCAACAATATCTATGGGGCAGATTCCCCTGAGGCAAGAGGAAGCCTCTCTATTTATATTGTGGGCGGAATGATCGGAACTATTTATTTTGGTATCCTTGCATCAGCAGTGGCAATGACCGGGATTTTTCATCCGGAAGCCATGGGACTGGCATCCGGTGTGGGAGCAGGGATCATGATGGCAAGCTCCAGCGCATCTCTCTGTGCCATGTATCCGGATTTTGCGGAGTCTATAAAGACACTGGCAAGTGTAGGTGAGACTATGGCAGGGATCACAGGAATCTACATCAACATGTTTATTGCCATTCCTCTGTGCGATAAACTGTATCAGATACTGGAACCAAAGCTGGGACGTCTGGGACGAAAAAAACAGGAAGGGAGTAAGAAGATATGAGATATATAGAATGGCTGTTTTTATTGGTAGTAGGCGCCTGCGGGACAGGGCTTGCAAATTATATCGGATATGAGGTGGGATTTATGGATTCCCTGCCTGGACTTGTGGTCCTGGTAGTGATTTCTATGCTGGCAGTAGCCTGTACAAAGCTGATTCCGTTGAAACTTCCGATTGTTGCCTACTGCGCCATCATCGGACTGATCGCTGCCTGTCCTGTTTCCCCGATAAGAGACTTTGTGATCAGCGCTGCATCAAAGATCAATTTTACCGCGCCATTTACCATGGTAGGGGCTTATGCAGGTCTTGCCATTGGCGATCAGCTGAAGACGTTTATTAAGCAGGGACCCAAGATTCTTCTGGTAGGTCTTCTGGTCATGACCGGAACATTTCTGGGATCCTGTATGTGGGATTCCCTGATACTGAAACTTACAGGAGCTATTTAAATGATATCTCTCAATCTCTTGAAACGGAATACATGGCAAGGAGGACAATTATGACAAAGTGTGATCTGCTGATCAGAGATACGGCAGCAATGACGGATTATGAAACAATTAAAACAGGAATGGATATTGCTGTGGAAGGAGGCAGGATCCTTTCTGTGACAAAAAGCGGAACAAAAAAATTCCAGACAGAAAAGGTAATATCTGGAAAAGACAGACTTTTTATGCCGGGGTTGACAGACAGTCATATGCATACGGGACAGCAGCTGCTAAAAGGACTTGTTCTGGACGCAAAGCCTATTATCTGGACAAGGGTTATGCTGCCTTTTGAGAGTACTCTGACTTCTGAAAAAATGAAACTTTCTGCAGAAACAGCAGCTTTGGAAATGATCAAATCCGGAACAACTGCATTTGTAGATGCAGGCAGCTATTTTATGGAGGAAGCAGCTGCTGTCTATGAAAAAAGTGGCCTCAGAGGCTGTCTTTCCTGTTCTACTATGGATGAAAAAGGACTGCCGGAGAGCATTGCTATGGACGCTGTTCAGGCAGTCAGAGAGACAGACAAATTGTATGACAAGTGGAACGGAAAAGGCAATCTGAAGGTATATTATGCAATTCGCGCGTTAAATTCCTGCTCCGATGAACTTGTAGAGCTGGCAGCTGCCCACGCAAAGGAACGCAGCACTATGCTGCAGGCTCATATGAATGAATACCAGGGAGAAGTGGACGGGATCATTCAGAGAGAAGGAATGCGTCCTTATGAATATCTGGAGAAAAAAGGAGTGCTTTCAGACCGGTTTTTAGGGGCTCACAGCCTGCTTCTTTCGGAAAGCGAAAAAGAACTGATCCGGGAAAGAGGAATAAAGCTTTGTCATTGTCCTTTCAGCAACTGTGGAAAAGCGGTTCCGGACACACCGGATCTGATAAAGAAAGGTGTGATTCCGGGATTCGGAAGTGATGGCGCTGCACATGGAGGCTTAAGTCTCTGGAACGAAATGAGGATATTCCGTTCTCTTATGAATATATATTACGGCGTTCCCAGTCGTGATCCTAAGATCATGCCGGCTGAAACATTATTCCGTATGATGTATGAGGGAGGAGCTGCGGCAGTTGACGAAGCAGGACAGTGCGGAAAGCTGGAGACCGGATACCGGGCAGATATGATCGGTATAAAACTGGAACCAGGCAGACTGATACCAAGCGGAAATCTGCTTCATACCATGTTTGAGTGCGCAGAAGCCGGAGATGTGCAGGAAATGATCGTGGGTGGAAAAATCCTTATGGAAAACAGAGAGGTGAAGACTCTGGATGAAGAAAGGATATGTTTTGAGGCACAGGAATATATGAGAAAGGCAGGCGTTTTGTAATGGGGACATGGCTGATGATCGGAGCTGCAAACATCGTTGTGGGAGCTTTGGTAGGGCTTTGCGGCGTGGCAGGTTTTTTGCTTCCCATGTTCTATACGGCCAGTCTTGGTATGAGTGTTTCAGAGGGACTAGCCTTAAGCTTTGCGGCTTTTATCGTATCTGGTGCACTGGGATCCTGGAATTATAAAAAAGCCGGTAATCTAGATGTGAAATTTGGCCTGAAGCTTAGTGCGGGAAGTCTGGCAGGCGCTGTTCTGGGAGTGAAACTGAATATGATCATTCCGGAGGACAAGGTAAAAATCCTTCTTTACCTTGTGGTGCTTCTTTCCGGGATTTCCATCCTTCTCAGGAAAGATAAAAAGGAAACAGAGGAAAAAACAGAAGGAGCTTCCATTGGAAAGAATCTTCCTGCAGTTCTGCTGCTGGGAGCGGTAACCGGAGCTATCTGTTCCATGTCCGGCGCAGGAGGACCGGTATTGGTCATGCCTCTTTTGGTGGTTCTGGGGATTCCGGTTCGAACAGCGGTGGGAGTGGCGCTTTTTAATTCTGTTTTTATTGGGATTCCGGCAGTGGCAGGATACCTGTCCCAGTGCAGGATCCATAAAATACTTCCTGTTTTGCTTCTCGCCCTGATCACTCATGGAGCAGGTGTTTATTTTGGAAGTAAAAACGCTGCCCGGATCAATCAGAAACTCCTGAAAAAAGGAATTGCTGTATTTTCGATTATTATAGCAGCGTGTAAGCTGGGCGGGGTATTTTGATAATGTAATCCGCTCTTTTGGGAAAATAATGATAAGAAGATATGGAGTCCGGTCAACGGAAAGGCCATGCAGAGCATAGAAATAAACATAGAGAGTTTTTTAAAGAACATGATAAAATAAGCGGCTTTGGAATTCAGAGTCGCTTATTTTATTGTCCTGTAAAAATGACAAAAATATTTGTCAAAACTGTTGACAACTTTTCTTGTCAATGATATGCTGAATATGACAAGGAAAGTTGTCATAGAACATAAATCTATACAGAGAAAAAGGAGATGAGAATATGCCCTTATATAATAAGCTGAAGGAGTATCGCACTGCTCTGGGAATTAATCAGACAGAAATGGGAAAGCTGGCAGGAGTATCTCGACAGACCATCAGTTTAATTGAAAGAGGGGATTATTCCCCGTCTGTAACACTTGCTCTGAAACTTGCCAGGATATGTCAGGTAACGGTAGAGGATATTTTTATTTATGAGGAGGATACTTTATGAATACCGGAAAGAGAAAAAGTCCAAGTATAAAATTTGTACTTAAAATGCTGGTATGGATGCTGATTGGTGGAATACTGGGATTTGCAATGAGCTGGTTTGGAGGTCAGGCGGATAATGTGGGACAGTTTTTTGCGGTGGTTGTCAGGAGCGTTCAGTCGGCAATGATTCCGCTGGTGACTTTGGTCACAGTGTCAGGAATCTTATTTGGAGAGATTGTGCTGAAAAAAATAAAACAGATTGAAGAGCGGCTTAGATATGCAGAAGATGAGGAATGTGATGAACTGGAATATCAGGAAGAATATATAGGAGCATGGGGATTAAATGGAAGTAATTTTGCTATGGCGCTGGCAATTCTTATTAATTCTGTCGGATATTCCAGAAATTATATTTCCGGATCCAGGGAGACTGCCTTTCGTTTTATGATCGCAGTGGTTATTTTTGTAGTATGTTTTTTCTATGAAGGATTATGGCAGATGCGGTATGTGAAGGTGATCCAGAGCAGCAGACCGGAATTTTCCAATGCGGATCCTTCGTCTATGAAATTTCAGGAACAGTGGATGAAATCCTGTGATGAGGCAGAAAAAGAAATGATCTATCACAGTTCCTATCGGACCTATCTGTTTTTAAGCAAGGTGATTCCGATTCTTCTGGTGGCAGCCATGCTGTCAAATCTGCTGTTTGATACTGGAATGCTTGCAATTGTACTTCTTGCAGTACTTTGGATCATGACCAGCATGTACTACACCCGCTCCTGCGTAAATATGCGCAAAAAAAGAGCCAGGGGATGATGTGAGAGATGACCTGGTGCTGAGAAAGCCAGGAACAAGGATAAAACCATTGATGAGCAGAATATAAAATTTAGAAAAAGCTGTGCGAAAAATATGGCATGGCTTTTTTTAT
>NZ_CABVDF010000183.1:0-5719 GCF_902497045.1 uncultured Blautia sp.
TCAGCTGGGAGAGCACCTGCCTTACAAGCAGGGGGTCACAGGTTCGAGCCCTGTAGGTCCCACTACCGAAAGGTAAAAAGAAAATAAGCAGGAAAGCTTGTTAATAAAACAGAATAAGCCGATGTGGCTCAATTGGCAGAGCAGCTGATTTGTAATCAGCAGGTTAACGGTTCGAGTCCGTTCATCGGCTTTAAGTAAGCAATGATAAATGAAGTCAGGCTTACCTTAAAAGAATGGGCAGATTCCCGAGTGGCCAAAGGGGACAGACTGTAAATCTGCTGGCAACGCCTTCGAAGGTTCGAATCCTTCTCTGCCCATTAAAAAAAGAAGAAACAGCGCGGGGTAGAGCAGTCTGGAAGCTCGTCGGGCTCATAACCCGGAGGTCGCAGGTTCAAATCCTGTCCCCGCAATTTTTTATGCCCAGTTAGCTCAGTTGGTAGAGCAGAGGACTGAAAATCCTCGTGTCTCTGGTTCGATTCCGGAACTGGGCATTTAAAATCAAATATGGGTGTGTAGCTCAGTTGGTAGAGCACTTGACTTTTAATCAAGTTGTCCCGGGTTCGAACCCCGGCACGCTCACTTTAAAGAACACGGAAGTGTTCTTTTTTTGTACCGTGGTTCGAACCAAAGTTCGGTCTCCGCTCCGCTGCGGTCGGACCTAAACAGACGTCCACCGGACGTCTAGGTCCCCGGCACGCTCACTATTAAAAAGTGCCGGAAGCTATTGATATGAAAGCAATGAGCCAGTGTATGCATTTTGGAAAAAGTGTCATGGATAACGGTTACGGAAAGTTTCGGGAATTGCTGGAATATAAGCTGACATGGAGAGGAAAGAAATTGGTACGTGTAGACCGTTTTTTTCCTTCCAGTAAAAAATGCTGTAAATGTGGCAATATAAAGAAAGAACTGAAACTTTCGGACAGAGTATATCTTTGTACATGTGGAAATCGGATAGACCGGGATCTGAATGCGGCAATCAATATACGTGAAGAAGCACGTCGTATGTTGTTAGCAGGATAGATGGGAAGTGTCTGTATCCAGACAATAAAAATATCCCATAATTGGGTAAAAATGAATCGCGGGGCACGCGAGGATAGCTTGTAGATACTTGGCTCAGTAGAGCCATTGAGCAAGAAGCCCCCACTTCAAAATCTGTGATTTAAGTGGTGGGAGCATGTCACGAAACGGTGTTTAGTGAAAGGGATAAACTGTTAGTAATAATACGATTTGCAGTGTAGATGATAGAACAATTCAGACAGGAGGAAATCATGTCAAAAGTATTCAATACAACTGCTGTATGTATACCGGAAGAACATTATATGGTAGACATTGTGCAGCGCTTGCAGGAGATAAAAGCACTTGTAGATGATGGAAAATACTTTACGATCAATAAAGCGCGTCAGTATGGAAAGACTACGACATTGATCGAGTTAAAGCGATTGCTGGAAGCAGAATATTATGTTGTACTGATGGATTTTCAGACATTCGGCAGTGCTGATTTTGCAAACGAAAATGTTTTTGCACTTTCTTTCTGTCATTCATTTTTACGGCTGTTCAAAAAATGCAAACCGACATTAAATGACGATTTAAAAGAAACGTTGAATGATTTGAAAAATCATGTAGACAACAGATATGATTATTTTACATTAAAACCATTGTTTGAGGGGCTTGGAGATATCTGTCAATTTTCTGATAAGCCGATTGTTTTGATGATCGATGAGGTAGACAGTGCATCGAATAATCAGGTTTTTTTGGATTTTTTAGGACAGCTTCGTGCCCAGTATATCAATCGTTTTCAACAGCCGGCATTCAAATCGGTTATTTTAGCCGGAGTGTATGATGTGAAAAATCTCCGACACAAGATCAGACCGGATGAAGAGCATAAATATAACGGCCCATGGAATATTGCGGCAGATTTTAAAATCGATATGAGCTTTTCGAAAACAGAGATTGCTGGTATGCTTCAGGAATATGAAAAAGATCATCATACTGGAATGAATGTTGATGAAATAGCAATTCTGCTGTATCAGCATACATCAGGATATCCGTTTCTTGTTTCGCGATTATGTCAGATTATGGATGAAGATATTGCTATAAATTATGACGAAAACGGATTGAAAAGTGTGTGGACCAGACAGGGATTTTTTACGGCAGTTCGTATGCTGCTGGCAGAGAAGAATACATTGTTCGAATCATTGAGTGAGAAGCTGAATCGTTACCCGGAATTAAATGATATGTTACAGTCATTATTATTTACCGGAAAAGCAATTGCTTACAATTATTATGAACCGGCGATCAGTGTGGCAACTATGTTTGGATTTGTGAAAAATAATCATGGCGTGCTGGCGATTGCAAATCGTATTTTTGAGACATGGTTATATAATTTATATCTGTCAACTTCAGAAATGCAAAAGCAACAGATTTATTCGGATGCTTTGTTAGATAAAAATCAGTTTATTGTAAATGGACATTTGAATATGCGTCAGATTCTGGAACGTTTTGTAATACATTTTAATGACTTATACGGAGATAGTGATGAGACGTTTATCGAACAGGAAGGTAGAAAATATTTCTTGCTGTATTTACGTCCAATTATCAATGGCACTGGAAATTATTACATTGAAGCGGAAACCCGCGAACAGAAACGGACGGATGTGATTGTGGATTATCGTGGAGAACAGTATATCATTGAAATGAAGATATGGCATGGTCAGGAATATAATACCAGAGGGGAGAAACAGCTGGCAGAATATCTGGATGCCTATCATGTGAACCAGGGATATATGATCAGTTTCAATTTCAATCAGAAAAAAGAAATCGGAGTACATGAGATTCTGATTGATGATAAAAAAATTATTGAAGCAGTGGTATAAAAAATATCGCAAAACCAATTTGTTCAGGTTTTGCGATATTTTTTTGCAACCAACCGGTAAGTTATGACAATATAAAGGTGTAAGGGTAATTAAGATTACCCAGGGAAGACGTCAGAAATGGGAGTTTTAATTAAAAATGGAGAAACAACAGCTGGAAAAATATATCAACGAATATGGCAGAGATATCTACCTGTTTTGCAAACGGCTGACGCAAAATAAAAATACGGCAGATGATCTGTATCAGGAGACATTTTTAAAATTGTGGGAATTGGATAACGTTAACGATACGGAGAATCCCAAAAGCTATCTGCTTGGTATTGCTGTGAATTTGTGGAAAAATCAGTGCCGCAAGCAAATGTGGCGAAAACAGATTGCAGACATTGTACCGGTTTCGAAAGAAAGTCAGATTGAAAATTTTTCGGCAGCAGACAGTGTGGAGGATACGGTGATCTCCAATCAGGAGAAAGTGCTGGTGCAGGATGCCGTAAACCGTTTGCCGGAAAAACTGCGGATAGTGGTGCTTTTGTACTACATGGAAAATCTGAAAGTAGCAGAGATTGCGGAGCAGATGCACGAATCGGTCAGCAGTATAAAAAGTAAACTGATGCGTGCACGGAAATATCTCAGAAAAGAATTGGAGGATTCTGTTTTATGAAAAATCTGGATGATGTATTAAAAAAATCCCTTACTCCGGCTGAATCGGAAGAAGGACCGGATTTCTGGCTGAATCAGAATATTCTGAAACGGGCAGATCGGCAGGAGAGGGGAGCCAAAACAATGAAAAAAAGAACATATAGACCAACAAAGGCAGTGGCAGCATTAGTGATTGCATTGAGTATTTCCGGAAGTGCGGTATTTGCAGCAGAAAAAACAAATTTATTTGGAAATCTGTTTGGTGAAACGAATATGGGACCGGTGGAATCTTATGTAAACGATACAGGTGCAAATGAGAATACAAAGGCATCCTACCATTATCAGGGAGCCGAGTATGAAGTGCAGATTGACAAGGTGGTTCGAAGTGCGGCAACGCATTCCGGAATTATGCAGTTTACAGTGAATCGTGTATCCGGAAAAGGAGAACCATGGTATATACTGACCGGAGATGTTTTACCGGAATATGACTACTGGACGATGGAAACCAGAAACTTACAGGAAATAAATCCGACCGACACAGATATATGGTTGACGGTGGGACTGGAAAGTTCCGGACAGGAAGCACCTGACTGGCGCATTTATTTAGAAAAGGATGCGAGTGATGATGAGACACAGGTGTTTTACATGGTATTTAACGTAATAGGAGCTGAACAGGAAGATGCGTCATTAAGTCTGATTTTTAAAGAATTGGATGGAACTAAGGATAGCAAAACTGAGCTGGTAAATATCACAGTACCAGAAAGTGAGAGCATTCCTTCTTTGACATGGAAGAATGAAAATAGCGAACAGCAGCTTGCGTTGACCAGCTATGATATGTTGATCACAAATCAGGGTGCATCCGATGTGGAACCGGAATATGATGAGATTTCCGTACAGATGAAAGATGGAAGCACTTATGTGATAGAGAGTAAGTCGCAGCGGGTGAAAAATGAATTTTACGGCGAATATGGAAAAAATAATGATCTGTGGATCGGATTTGACCATATTCTGGATCTGGAACAGGTAGAATCTGTGACGATTAATGATATGTTGTTTACTGTGGCTGATTGATATGACAGCAAAAGCACTTCGTGCAAACGATGCGCACTCGCACGAAAAGAAATTGTTGCTTCGCAATCGTGCTCGGCGCGGTCAAGAAAGATCTGTTATTCGTAATAGTAAGCGCGTAAGTGTGCGAGAGCACACTTTCTTGTAAAACAGTTATTTCATTTAACCATCTTCGTCCACATGGCGGCACGGGTCGTCTCTGCCCAGGGGTATTCCCCCATATAATCGCCCTGAAACAGTTCCGTCTGTCCCTGGAGATAATCATAATAATCACAGGTGAACTGTTCAGTATGTACACGCATTTTACCGTAGGCAGACTCCACGATCTGTTCCAGATGATAAGGTGCAAGCGCCTGTTTCAGCCGATAGAGGATCGTGCGGCTGTAATTTTTGGAGGAATGTTCCTCGCAGTTTTCCAGCAGACAGAATGTGATTTTATCAATCGGAACCCAGTTTCCTTCATAATGAACGAGAAGTGCAAGAAGTTCTTTTGCTTTCCTGCTCTTGAAGGAGACTGGGGTTTTATTTATAAACAGTTCAAAATCCGGGAAGCAGCGGATATGCGGGAGACTGTTGGAGTGCATTTGTGTATTCCTCTTTTCAGCTGTTGCATCTGGAGGGGTATGGCCATGATTTTCTGTGCCAAAACCGGTTTTTCCCTCAATAGATGCAGCAGATGTAATAGATTCAGCCGCGGCGGCATGGTATTTGAGGACTCTGTTTAATACCGCACTGATCTGCTTCGGGTCATATGGTTTCAGGATGTAGCCAAAGGCACCGATATCCCAGGCATCCAGCGAATATTCCGGAAATGCCGTTACATAAATGATTTCCGGTGGCGCAGGCAGTTCCTCACTGATCTGTTTTCCAAGAGTGATGCCGTTTAACATCGGCATTTCGATGTCGAGAAATACAACGTCCACAAGTGTCCTGCGGATAAAATCCAGTGCCTCGACAGGCTGGGTAAAGGTATAAATATGGTCATTTTCTTTTGAAAATCCATCAAAGCGGGTGAGCATGATCCTTAGCAGATTTAATGCTCTTTCTTCATCGTCTACAAGTACATAATTCATATGAAAAGCCTCCAACATACAGGTCGCAAAGCGACTGCGTTCATGAGCAAGTAGCGAAAGCGGATTGCGAAT
>NZ_CABVDF010000184.1:0-5694 GCF_902497045.1 uncultured Blautia sp.
AAGACAGATAATACTATAATAGAATACAATGGAACAGAGTATCATTATAATGATCATCTTACCAATTATCTTTTTTTAGGAATTGATACGCGGGAAAAAGTTTCTGATTATACGAGACAAAGTGATGCAGGACAGGCGGATGTCATTTTTTTAATATCTGTAGATAGAGTTACGAAGAAGACACAGATTCTTGTTATTCCAAGAGATACTATAACAGAAATAGAAGTATTTAATCCATCTGGGAAGAGTCTTGGTACTACTCAGGATCATATTAACATACAGTATGCATATGGAGATGGAAAAGATAAAAGCTGTCAGCTTATGAGTGACGCTGTATCAAGACTTCTGGGAAATATTCCAATTCAAAAATATTGTTCACTTAATATGGATGGCATTCCTTTACTGACAGAAGCAGTAGATGGTGTTACGGTAACAGTACCAGATAGCAGTCTGGAATTTCAAAATCCGGAATTTTATGAGGGCGCAGTTGTAGAACTTACAAGTGGAAATACAGAAATGTTTGTTCGATATAGAGATACATTGCAACCGGGGAGCGCTATGGTACGCCAGACCCGTCAGAAAGTATTCATGAAAGCTTTTATAGAAAAAGCAAGAAAAAAGGCGACGGAAAATGCTTCTTTTGTCATAGATCTTTTTGAAGGATTAAAACCGTATACTATTACAAATATAAGTAATGATGTGTTTGCAGAACTTCTGACTGCATCAGAAGGAACTATGGCAGATATAAAAACAGTTCCCGGAGAAACTGTAGAAGGTGAAAATTTTGATGAGTACCATGTATATGAAGAAGAGCTGACAAGGCTTTTAGTAGAAATGTTTTTTACAAAATGAGAGATATTTAGTACAGCACTATTATCTATAAATTAAAAAGAAAAGGAGCGATTTATTATGAAATTAAGAAAATGTCTTATGGTATGTGCATTGGCTTCTGTAATGACTGTGGGATCCGTGTCTTTTGTGAATGCAGCAGGAAGTCGTACAAATGATTTGACAGTAACTGGTGATACAGCACAGCAGTATGAAATTACTGCAGAGATTGAAGAATCTGAGGCATACAGGACTTTAGCGCAGGAAGCACCGGAAATTGTGGATATTATTGATGGTGTAAATGATGGCACTATGGAGATGGTTGATGTAATCACAAAACTTCAGGATATGGCTGAAACTATCGAAGATGAAGAAGTAAAAGCCGCTTTAGAAGAAGTGATTGCTGTTCTTGAAAAAAAAGAATTTGTAACAGGTTTTATAGATTTGATTGCATTGGAAGTAGCCGAAAAAAATGGAGAGGGTAATTATGAAATTAGTATTTCAGTGCCGAGTCTGACAGACAAGATGGAAAATGTCGAAATCCTTCATTATAGTATGGATCGTTCTGTATGGGAAATTGTTGAACCTACAGATGTGGATTTAGAAAAAAAGGTTATTGAAGCAGAATTTGAAGATCTTTCTCCGATTGCTGTTATTTGTGATCAGATAGAGGATGCGGAATAATTTATATATACGTATGTTTTAATTAGACTGAGAAGGAACTCTTTTCGTAAATTTGCGGAAGGAGTTCCTTTTTTTGATTGGAGTTTTCTGCGCTATATTGTTAAAGCAAAAGAAAAATGTTATACTGTTGTAAAAGTCTTAAAGAAATCTCTGTACGCAACAGTAGCATAATTTACAGAAATAATATATAGCTTGGAAGGAAGAGGAAAATGTCAGATAAGCTGAATGTACTGAAACAAAATAAAGTTGGAAAGTTTGATTATAATATTGTTTTGATCGGATTTATGGGAACAGGAAAAAGTACAGTTTCTACCTATCTGAAAAAAAATTTTGGCATGGAAGTGGTCGAAATGGATCAGATTATTTCAGAGAGACAGGGAATGAGCATTTCTGATATTTTTGAGACATATGGAGAAGAATATTTCCGTGATCTGGAAACAGATCTTCTGATTGAAATGCAGTCCCGAAGGAATGTAGTGATATCATGTGGAGGCGGTGTACCGATGCGGGAGAGGAATGTGGCTGAAATGAAGAAAAACGGAAAAGTGGTTCTTCTTACGGCAAAACCGGAAACTATCCTGGAGAGGGTAAAAAATGACCACGGCCGTCCGTTGCTGGAGGGTAATAAAAATGTAGAATTTATTGCAGACCTTATGGAAAAGCGCCGCGAAAAATATGAAGCCGCCGCAGATATTGTGATTGAAACAGATGGGAAAACAAAACAGGAAATCTGTGAAGAACTGATACAGAAAATTTCCGGCTGAAAAAGAACTGATAAAACAGAAGCGGAAATCAGATTTTTAGGCAGGAAGCCGATTGGTTTCAGATAATGATGGTTACTTTATAAAGTGTAAATCATCAAAACTAATATGACAGGAGGAGAAACTTATGGAAAACAGAATTAAAGGTACAACAGGTCTTATGATGCTGATCGGAAGTCCGGTAGGACATTCCGGATCCCCGTCTATGTATAATTTCAGTTTTCAGTATAATAACCAGGACTATGCATATATGGCTTTTGATATTAAGGAGGAGCAGGTGGGAGAAGCTCTGGATGCCATGCGTCTTTTTAAAATGAGAGGGGCCAATGTGACCATGCCCTGTAAAAATGAAGCGGCAAGACTTGTAGATGAGCTTTCTCCGGCAGCAAGGATCATCGGGGCGGTAAACACGATTGTTAACGAGGACGGAAAGCTTGTAGGCCATATCACAGACGGAACCGGATTTGTACAGAATTTAAGAGAACACGGCGTTGACGTAAAAGGAAAAAAAATGGTGGTTCTCGGTGCGGGCGGAGCAGCTACAGCTATTCAGGTACAGTGCGCTCTTGACGGAGCTGCATCTATTGCTATTTTTAATCCGGATGATCCGTTCCTGGAACGGGCAAAGAATACTGCAGAGAAATTAAAACAAGAAGCCCCGGAATGTCAGGTACAGGTATTCTGTCTTGAAGACCAGGAGAAGCTGAGAGAAGAGGTTGAAAAGGCAGATATTCTGGTAAACGGAACTCTTGCAGGAATGAAGCCGCATGAGGATACAACCCTGATCACAGATACGGCTATGTTCCGCCCGGAGCTTGTAGTAGCGGATGTAGTTTATAATCCGGAAGAGACCAGACTTCTCCGGGAGGCAAAGGAAGCCGGATGTAAGGTTGTAGGCGGCAAGGGAATGCTTCTCTGGCAGGGGGCTGCAGCATATAAGCTGTATACAGGCATGGATATGCCAGTGGAAGCGTATCGTAAATTCCAGGAACAAAACGAAGAAAAATAAAGGGGAAATATTATTCAGATAAAAATGCTCCGCAGGAATGCGGAGCATTTTCTTTAGAGACTGAGGAAGTCTGAAGCAGACTTGTATGCTTGCTTTATAGGAAACTCCTGTTATTTCTCAAGGAAAGAAAGGTCAATTTCTCCTTCAAAAACAGTAGTTGCCGGACCGGTCATATAGACCAGGTTTTCCTGACGGTTCCACAGGATTTCCAGATCACCGCCCAAAAGCTTTACAGTGACAGGCACGTCTTCGTCCACCAGGCCGTTTAAGGTGGAGGCAACGGCAACGGCACAGGCTCCTGTTCCACAGGCAAGGGTCTCACCGGAGCCTCTTTCCCATACACGCATCTGAAGCGTATGCCTGTCAATGACTTTTACAAATTCAGTATTGATCCGGTCTGGAAAGTTGATATGATTTTCGAACATTGGTCCGATTTCGGCAATATTAAGATTTTTCACATCATCCATATAGACAATGGCATGGGGGTTTCCCATGGAAACGGCCGTGATGTGATACGTTTCTCCGTTTACAGTCAGCGGCTCATTAATGACCTGCTCTTTTTCAGATACAACAGGAATGGTCTTGGCATTCAGAATAGGGGAGCCCATATTTACCTTTACAGAAGAAACCTTATTGTTTTTTACAGTAAGCTCCAGATATTTGATTCCGCTTTTAGTTGCTACGCTAATGTTTTTTTTGTGTACAATACCCTTGTCATAAGCGAATTTTGCCACACAGCGGATTCCATTTCCACACATGGCTCCCTGTGAACCATCAAGATTATACATATCCATTTCGCAGTCAGCCACATCAGATGGTTTAACCAGAATCAGTCCGTCTGAGCCAATTCCGAAATGCCTGTCACTGACAAATTTTGCCACTGCGGAAGGGTTATTTACGGTTTCCTGGAAACAGTCTACATAGACATAATCGTTTCCGATTCCCTGCATTTTTGTAAATTTCATAAATTTCCTCCTCGTTATTGATACACTGCAGAGCCGAAAAAAGGATTTCCGAACTTTGCACCCCTTATTTAATAACGTTATCAGTATATAGAAAAAATGTTATGGTTCTGTGAAATCAGAATAAAAAAACCAAGAATTTTATAATAACTTCTGAAATTCCGGAAAAGGTGTAAGGCTTCTGTTTAGAATTCCGGTTATCCGGGCAATCAGGATTCCGTAATTAGTAATTGGAACCTTCTGATCACGGCAGCATGCGATCCGATATTTCATTTCTCTTTCGTTAAGCATACATCCTCCGCAGTGAACCACAAGTTTATAATCAGATACATCATCTGGAAATTCTGTTCCTGAAGTAAATACAAATTCAGGTTCTGTTCCGGTGAATTTCCGAATCATATTGGGAATCTTTACGGTTCCAATATCGTCGCACTGACGATGATGAGTGCAGCCTTCCGCAATCAGGATCTTATCTCCGTGTTTAATGTTTTTTAAAGCGGCAGCGCCTTCTGTCAAAGTGCCAAGATCTCCTTTGTATCTTGCAAAGAGAATGGAAAAAGAGGTAAGAGAAATCTCTTTAGGTGTAACGCTGGAAACCTGGGCGAAAGCCTGACTGTCAGTGATAACCAATCTGGGATGGATGTCTTTTGAAAGAAAATATTCCAGGGTATCTTTCAGCTCTGTATCCCTGACTACAAGGGAAAGTGCACCGCATTCCAGAATGGCGCGGATGGTTTGCTGCTGAGGAAGGATCAGGCGGCCTTTTGGGGCTGCTTTATCGATAGGAATTACAAGGATTACCAGATCCAGAGGAGAGATAAGGTCTCTGATCAGTGGATATTTATGCGTATCCTCCGGTTTCAGGGAAGCGATTTTTTCTTTTAACTCATGTATTCCGGATCCGTCCGCTGCGCTGACAAAAAGTGTATTGCCGGCAGTTATATCGTCATGGGGAGGGAAGCCTGTGCCGGAAACTTCCCCGGAGATAAGATCTGCTTTGTTGTATACCAGAATCCAGGGAATATTTTTTTCCTGAAAGCGTTGTATCAAAGCCTCTTCATGTTCGGTTATTCCAATAAGAACGTCTACCACAAGTATGGCAATATCTGTTTTGTTCAGAACCTGATAGCTTTTTTTGACACGAAGGGCGCCCAGTTCTCCTTCATCATCTATTCCGGGGGTATCAATGACCATAACAGGGCCAAGGGGAAGCAGTTCCATGGTTTTGTATACTGGATCGGTAGTGGTTCCTTTTATATTAGAAACAATGGCAAGGTCCTGCCCGGTCACTGCATTAATCACACTGGATTTACCTGCATTTCGTTTGCCGAAAAAACTGATATGTATCCGTTCAGAAGCGGGAGTCTGATTCATTCCCATAGATTTATCCTCCTTTGATCCTAAAAAAATGATTTTTGCATATAATTATCGTGTTTTGTGCATATGAACG
>NZ_CABVDF010000185.1:0-5693 GCF_902497045.1 uncultured Blautia sp.
TATACTATTTTTTGCCATTATATCACAAGTAATTACCTTAATGCAATTGTTATAATAGGTTTATAAGCGGCGAGGGCGGGAAGCGCCTGAGCAGACTGACAAGTATGATAAAATGGAGGTATTTGTTATTATGGCAAAAAGCAGATTAATCGGAAGCTACCCAGTAATCGGTATCAGACCTACCATCGATGGTCGTAGAGGAGCACTGGATGTAAGAGGATCTCTGGAAGAGCAGACAATGAACATGGCTAAGTCTGCTGCTAAATTATTAGAAGAGAACTTAAAATATTCCAATGGTGAGCCGGTTAAGGTTGTTATCGCTGACACTACAATCGGACGTGTTGGTGAGACAGCAGCATGTGCAGATAAATTCAGAAAAGAAGGCGTTGATATTACTCTTACAGTAACACCGTGCTGGTGCTATGGTTCTGAGACAATGGATATGGATCCTCAGACAATCAAAGCTGTATGGGGATTCAATGCAACAGAAAGACCTGGTGCAGTTTATCTTGCATCCGTTCTTGCTACACATGCACAGAAAGGACTTCCGGCATTCGGTATCTACGGACACGAGGTTCAGGATGCAGATGACACAACAATTCCGGAAGACGTTAAAGAAAAAATCCTCAGATTCGGACGTGCAGCAGTTGCAGCAGCTTCCATGAGAGGAAAATCCTGGCTGCAGATCGGTTCCATCTGTATGGGTATCGGCGGATCTATCGTAGATTCTGACTTTATCGAGTCCTATCTTGGAATGCGTGTAGAGTCTGTTGACGAGGTAGAGATCATCCGTCGTATGACAGAGGGCATCTATGATCATGAAGAGTTCGAGAAAGCTCTTGCATGGGCTAAGAAGACCTGCAAGATCGGCTTCGACAAGAACCCGGAAGAACTTCAGATGTCAGAAGAGAAAAAAGAAGAGCAGTTTGAATTTGTTGTTAAGATGGCAGTTATCATCAAAGAACTGATGAATGGATGTGACAATCTTGATCCTAAATTCTCTGAGGAAGCAATCGGCCACAATGCGATTGCAGCTGGTTTCCAGGGACAGAGACAGTGGACAGACTTCTATCCGAACGGTGACTTTGCTGAGGCTATGCTGAATACTTCCTTTGACTGGGAAGGCGCTAGAGAGCCATATATCCTGGCTACTGAGAACGACGTACTTAACGGTCTTGGAATGCTGTTTATGAAACTCCTTACAAACCGTGCACAGATGTTTGCAGACGTTCGTACATACTGGAGCCCGGATGCTGTTAAGAGAGTAACAGATTATGACCTTGAAGGTGTTGCAAAAGAGAACGGCGGTATCATCCATCTGATCAACTCCGGTGCATGCTGCCTGGATGCAAACGGCGGTGCTAAAGATGAGAACGGCAATGCTGTAATGAAAGAATGGTGGGATGTAACAGAAGCAGACCAGAAAGCAATCATGGAAGCTACTACATGGAACGCAGCTGACAACGGATATTTCCGTGGCGGCGGATTCTCTTCCAGATTTGAGACAAAAGACCAGATGCCTGCAACTATGATCCGTCTGAACCTTGTAAAAGGTCTTGGACCGGTTCTTCAGATCGCAGAGGGCTGGACAGTAGCTCTTCCGGAAGAAGTTTCTGATACACTCTGGAAACGTACAGACTATACATGGCCATGCACATGGTTTGCTCCAAGATGCGATGGCAAAGAAGGACCGTTCAAGACAGCTTATGATGTAATGAACAACTGGGGTGCAAACCATGGAGCAATCTCCTACGGACACATTGGTGCAGACCTTATCACAATGTGCTCTATGCTGAGAATTCCGGTTTGCATGCATAACGTTCCGGAAGAGAAGATCTTCCGTCCGGCAGCATGGAATGCATTCGGAATGGACAAAGAAGGCGCTGATTTCCGTGCTTGCAAGAACTACGGACCGCTTTACAAATAATTATCATATTGGTTGTTGTAAAATGCCATGATAGATGGGGGCTGTTGCAAAAGCAGAAAGTTCTGCTGGAGCAATAGCTCCTTCTTTATATTAAAAGGAGGACTATTGTGAGCAATTGTAATCTTTGTCCGCGGCAGTGCGGTGCAGACCGGGAAAATGGAAAATCCGGTATCTGCGGAGTATCAGGAAAAAATATGCTGGCAGCCCGGGCTGCGCTTCATTTTTGGGAGGAGCCCTGTATTTCCGGAGAGAAAGGCTCCGGGACAGTGTTTTTTTCCGGATGTCCGCTTCGATGCGTATATTGCCAGAATTATCAGATTGCCAGTACAGAGGTAGGGATGGAAATCAGTGAAGAGCGTCTCAAAGATATTTTTCTGGAGCTTCAGGAAAAAGGCGCTCATAATATTAATCTGGTAACACCTACCCATTATACGCCTGAAATTATCCGGGCAATAGGAAAAGCAAAAGAACAGGGATTAAGGCTTCCGGTTGTTTATAATTGCAGTGGTTACGAAAAAGTGGAAACACTGAAAACGCTGAAAGGGATTGTGGATATTTATCTGACAGATTTTAAATATATGGAAAAAGAAACGGCTGTTCGTTATTCGAAGGCTCCCGATTATCCGGAAATTGCCCGGGCAGCATTGAAAGAAATGATGGATCAGACAGGAGAAGCCAAATTTGACGAGAATGGAATCATGCAATCAGGCGTGATCGTAAGGCATCTTTTACTGCCCGGACATGTACGGAACGCCCGGGCAGTGGTAAAGTATGTTTATGAAACATACGGAAATCAGTTATATTTAAGTCTTATGAATCAGTATACTCCTCTTCCGCAGGTAAAAAAGGAATTTCCGGAACTGGATCGCAGAGTGACGGAAAGAGAATATCAGAGACTTATTTCATATGCTCTTGAACTGGGAATAGAAAATGCTTTTATCCAGGATGGAAAAACTGCGGAAGAAAGCTTTATTCCCATGTTTGATTATGAAGGCATCAGGAGTTAAAAAAATCGCACAGTTCATCCAGCTTTTTCAGTATTTCAGGATCCTCTGCCACAACGGAATCATCGGTTCCATGGAAAGAAATCAGTGGAAAGAGATTTGTGGCTTTGATATCCCGGAGAAGAATTTGGGCAGTATCGAAGGCTTTTTCCATGCTGCCTTTGCCTCCGCCAACTAAAAGTACTGCGGATTTTTTTTCTTTTGTTATAGGCATATCGTTTCTGAAAAACTTTGCACTGAAATATGTCTGCAGACGGCTTCCAAGATCCAGAAGCTTTCCGGTCAGCTCTGAAAAATAAATAGGTGAAGCAATAAGAACATTATCACATTCTTCAATGTAGGAATAAATCTCCTGCATTTCATCTTTTACACAGCAGCCGGGATTTTTCCAGCAGTAGCGGCAGTCTATACAGGGGGCAACGTTACAGTAATAGGCATCAACGACTTTGATCTCTCCCTGGAGATTTTTCTTCAAAATTTTTAAAAGACTTACAGTATCTCCGTTTTTTCGAGGAGAACCATTGAGTATAAGTGTTTTCAAAACAGATGTTTTCCTTTCGTTATTATAGATTGTTACTATTATAACAATTGAATAGAAAGTTTACAAGGGAAATAGCATTGATGTACATAGGGCTGCCGGGAACTTTGGTTACAGAAACAAACATGGACAGTATTTTCAGAAAAGAAACAGACTGTGCTGTAAAAGGTTCTTATGGTAAAATAATAGTGCATAGTAATTTTTATTAGGAAGGAGATATCGAAAACAAATATGCTGCATGAAAAAATTACAATTGAACCAGAAAGAAATAAGCAGAATGAAGCTTATATGATGACATATTTTTGGGAAGAATCACAGGAACTTTATCCGGGACAGCTGCGCCCGGTGATACTGATCTGTCCCGGAGGAGCATACCGGATGACTTCAGACAGAGAAGCAGAAGCTGTTGCAGTAAAGTTTATGAGCATGGGATATCACACAGTAGTTCTTCGTTACAGCGTTGCACCTGCAGTTTATCCAGCAGCTCTTCATCAGCTTGCAAAAGCAGTAAGTATTCTAAGAAAAGGCAGTGACCGGTGGCTGATCGATCCGGAAAAGATCCTTGTTATGGGATTTTCAGCAGGAGGACATTTGGCAGCATCCCTGGGAGTATTCTGGAATAAGGGAGAGATTACGGAAGAATTAAAGGTCAGTGCAGACGAAATACGTCCCAATGGAATGATACTCAGTTATCCGGTGATCACTTCCGGTCAGTATGGTCATCAGGAAAGCTTTCAGAACCTTTTGGGAAAACGCTATGAGGAATTAAGAGAAAAAATGTCTTTAGAGAATCAGGTGGATCAGGATACTCCCAGAACGTTTATCTGGCATACATTTGAGGATACAACAGTGCATCCGGAAAATTCTATAAGCTTTGTCAGATCTATGGTAAAACATGGAGTTCCTGTGGAATATCATCTTTTTCCGGAGGGAATTCATGGTGTAGGACTTGGAAATGAACTTACAGCAAATCCTGACGGAAGAGGGATTGTGAGAGCCTGTGGAGAGTGGAGCAGTCTTTGTGAAAAATGGCTGAATCGGGAATTTCCATGGTGGAAGCAGAAAAAATAAGGAAAATTGTCTTTTTATGTAAAAACAGCAGGAAAAAAACAGAACAAATAGGGATTACCAAACAAGAAAAACTGTGCTATGATAAAAGACAGAAAACCTACATAAAAAACTAAGGGGAGCGTAGAAAAATGAAAAAAACAGGAATGATATGGCTGATCGCGTTGATGTGCATGTTTTTTTCTGTGAACGTATGGGCAGATATATCGGATAAAAAGACAGAGCCTGATATTAAAACAGATTATTACATGATTGTAGAATCGAAACAAGGTGGTATAGACATTTATGCGCATCCTGATCTGGAGTCTTCAAAGTTAAACGAAGAACTGATTTCTAACGGAACAGCCCTGCATATCGAAGGAGAAGTGGAGGATACAGCTCATTCACGAACCTGGGGATATGTACAGTATCATGGGATGTACGGATATGTTCCTCTGGATGACTGCCGTCCTGCTCAGTCCAGAAAGGAAGCAATTGATTCTGAACTCTATATTGCAGGACGCGATCATGTAGACTACAATGCGGATTACGATGTAAAGGCATATACCAGTGAGGGAACGCAGAAACTTTATCAGGGTCCCGGAGAAAAATATGGAGAAGTTCCGGGAGTACGTGATATAAAAAATGGAGAATCCCTTCATATCACTCAGGATGCGGAACTGGTAGACGGCAGTCATTGGGGAGTGACAACCGTAGACGGAAAACAGGGCTGGATCAATCTGGATGATACAGAAGAAGCAGCCAGAAAAAGAGGAGAATTCTCAGAAAATGATACAGATTCAAAAAAAGAATTTGTTACTATGATCACAACAGAGGAAGCAGAGCTTTCCAAGACTCCTGAGGCTACGGAAGCACCGATGACAACAGCAATGCCTGAGACCACGGAAGCGCCAACAGCAACAGCAACGCCTGAAGCCACGGAAGCACCGACAGCAACAGCAACACCTGAAGCCACAGAAGCACCGACGGCAACAGCAACGCCTGAAGCCACAGAAACACTGACAGCTACAGAGACTCCTGAAGCTGAGGAAAAAGAAGTTTTTGTTTCTGCATCATCGGAGGAAGCAAATTCTTTGATTCCAACACCTTTTTGGTGGATAGCAGCAGCTGCAGTGATAGCAGTAGCAGGAATTTTGATTTATCATTTAAAAAAGAA
>NZ_CABVDF010000186.1:0-5651 GCF_902497045.1 uncultured Blautia sp.
TTTTGGGAGGCGATTTTTATGAAAAAAATTTTTCAGATACTTCTTATATGTGGTCTGATCCCGGCTCTTTCTATTCCGGTATCTGCTGCATCTGACTCCGGCAAAAACGAAGAAGGACAGGCTATGATCGGTCCTTCCCGGTCAGACTCGGAAAGTTCCTCCGGCATGGACTGGGGCGCAGCCAACAATGCAGCTTCCCCTGCTGCCGGAGATGGTGATTTTACCGTTGTTATTGATCCCGGCCATCAGGGACCTTCCGTGGACATGAGCGCTCCGGAGCCTATGGCTCCTGGTTCCAGCCAGACCAAACCCAAAGCAACCTCAGGCACACAGGGAAACTTCTCCGGAGTCCCGGAGTATGAACTGAACCTGCAGGTTTCCCTTCTTCTTCAGCAGGAGCTGGTCAAAAGAGGCTATCATGTGATCATGACCAGAACAGATAATGAAACAGCCATCAGCAACAGCGAACGCGCTGTACTTGCCACTGAACAGAATGCAGATATTACCGTACGAATTCATGCCAACAGCGATGGAAGTTCATCTGCCTCAGGCGCTCTGACCATGGCGCCTACCTCAGGCAATCAGTATCTTTCCTCTGACATCATCGAAAAAAGCAATACTCTTGCATCCTGCATTATCAGCCACTATTGTACGGCTACCGGGCTGGAAAACAAAGGTGTGATCTCTTCGGATAATATGACCGGGACCAACTGGAGCACTGTCCCTGTGGCAATCCTGGAAATGGGTTTTATGAGTAATCAGTCAGATGATCTTTATATCACAAATACTGCCAATCACCCCATTATGGTATCCGGTATTGCAGACGGCATTGACGAATATTTCAGCATTGTAGAACCGCAGAATGCCGGAAAAGGTCAGCATCTCAAGGATCTGACCCAGCAGCTGAAAACAGACTACACAGACAAACTGGAAAAAGAAGGGGAAAACTGGTCTATTGCAGTTATGGACCCTGTTACCGATGATTACAGTACGATTCGCGCAGATGATTCCATGGAATCTGCCGGTCTGATCAAAACCTTTATTATGGGAGCTGTTTTTGAATATCTGGTCTATCCGGATCATGCTGAAATGCCTTCCTCTGACTATGAAACCAGCCTGAAACCCCTTCTCAGCAGAATGATCACAGATAATGATAATTTCTCTGCAGATGATCTTGTGAAACTTCTGGGAAATGGAGATTTTAATAAAGGCGTGGAGCTTGTGAACGATTTTTGCAAATCTCATAGTTTTTCCTGCACAACTATGGGGGCAGAACTTCTGGAAAAAGATTCTACTGCCAATAATTTCACCAGTGCTTCAGACTGCTGCAGACTCCTTACAGAAATCTATAAAGGAAATCTGGTAAATCAGCAGGCCTCTGAAGAAATGCTGGATCTTTTAAAACAGCAGAACCTTAAGTCCAAGATTCCTTCCGGCCTCCCTAAAGATGTCGAAACTGCCAGTAAAACCGGAGAGATGACAGAAGATCAAAATCCTGTCCTTGTTGAAAATGATATCGCTGTTGTTTTTGACAGCAGCCGCCCTTATGTGATCTGTATTCTTTCTAACTGTATCAAAAACAATGAAGATGCCCAGAAGACTATCAGGCAGATCTCTTCTGATGTATATCAGTATATGACTTCCTCAGACAAAAACTGACTTGCAGTATAAAACATACTACTTTCCTATTGCATAAAAAGAGCAGCTCCACGGTACCCATTCCGCAGGCTGCTCTGTTTTCATTCGTTTGCTTCTGTTTTTTCTTTCTGTGCTTCCTTTTCTCTCATTCTGGAAAAAACCATCTCATATCCGTCATTTCCATAGTTCAGGGAACGGTTTACACGGCTGATAGTTGCTGTGGATGCACCTGTCTTCTCAGATATATCCAGATACGTACGCTTATCCGTCAGCATCTTTGCAACTTCAAATCTCTGTGAAAGGGAAAGAAGTTCATTGATCGTGCACACATCTTCAAAAAATGTGTAACATTCTTCTTTATTTTTCAAACAAAGAATTGCTTCAAAGAGATGATCCACCTCTTCCGTTCTGATTTTTTTACCCATATTCTCTGCTCCTTTAAATCACTGTCATATTATTGCATAAAATATTAACACTTTAACCTGTGATAAGCAAGAGGTTTTTCAACGATTTAGCAGATTAAAATCTTTTATTTACATATTTTTTCAGCATTTCCACGGAATGGTTTAAAACCAGTTCTTCAGGAAAATCAATTTCCTCCAAAAGTTCTCTTGCCATGTGAAACTCCCCAATAGCTGAATCAAAATGAGCGTCACTGTCCATCACTACCGGAACCTGATATTCCATACAAAGCTTCAGCATTTCCAGGTCATTCTCTCTTGCATCTTTACGAAAGCAGGAAGGTTCCAGTGAATGATTATTCAGTTCCAATACCTTTCCGTAATCTCTTGCTCCCTGAACAAGAGCACGGTAATCCACCTGATAACGTCCATCATCCGGATGTCCAATAATATTTACATAGGGATTCTTCATAACATTCAGATATGCTTCTGTATTTTCCTCTTTTGTTCCCGGCTTCATACAGGGAATATGGAGACTTGCAATAGCGATATCCATATTTTTCAGTTCTCTCTCTTCCAGATCCACCTTTCCGTCTGTATCTAAAATGTTCAATTCTGTTCCCATCAAAAGGCGGATTCCATACATTTCTCTTGGTACCACTTTCATATTATGAAAATAAAAATTATGACAGGTACCAGGCATAGCCGGGGCATGTTCTGTGATTCCCAAAACCTCCAGTCCCTTTTCTGATGCAGCTTTTGCCATTTCCCGTATTGTGCAGTATGCATGTCCGCTGGCAACTGTATGTGTATGCAGATCAAATAACGCTTTATATCTCATAAAAAACCTCCGTTCTGTATTTTTCTCTCATTTATTATACCGTATTTTTACTTCTTTTGTCATTACTGTTCTCTTCATTCACACGGAAGCGCCAAAATCCATTCCAAATTTCGTTACTGCTCACTCCGTTCACAGAAACAAGCCAAAATTCATTCCGGATTGCCTGCGGCAATGGAATTTCTCTTTCACGCCAGTTGAATTTTTCAGAAATATCAAGTATACTTGATTTTATAGAAAGAACAAATATTCGATTTTATAAAGAATGGAGATGAACTCATGGATCTGTTTGAATATGCAAAATCAAAAACCCTGGATCGTGAATCCCCTCTGGCTTCCCGTCTCCGCCCCACTACCCTGGAAGAAGTAGTCGGACAGGAACATATTGTAGGCAGAGACAAACTTTTATACCGGGCTATCAAAGCCGACAAACTTACCTCTGTTATTTTTTACGGACCGCCCGGCACAGGCAAAACCACTCTTGCCAAGGTGATCGCCAATACAACCAGTGCTGCTTTTACCCAGATCAATGCTACTTCTGCCGGAAAAAAAGATATGGAAGCCGTGGTAAAGGAAGCCCAGGACCGTTTGGGAATGTACGGAAAAAAAACAATCCTGTTTATTGATGAGATCCATCGTTTTAACAAAGGCCAGCAGGATTATCTGCTTCCATTTGTTGAAGACGGCACTATTATCCTTATTGGCGCCACCACGGAAAACCCTTATTTTGAAGTCAATGGCGCTCTTTTATCCCGCTCTATTATTTTTGAACTGAAAGCCCTCAGTAATGAAGATATTCAGAAACTGATCCTCCGGGCTGTCCATGACTGTGATAAGGGCATGGGAAATTATAACGCTGTCATAAATCCGGATGCCCTTGAATTTCTTGCAGATATGTCAGGCGGAGATGCCAGAAGCGCATTAAATGCTGTTGAGCTTGGAATTCTGACCACTCCCAAAAGCGAAGATGGACTAATCCACCTGACGTTGGAGGTTGCCTCAGAATGCATCCAGAAACGTGTTATCCGATATGATAAAAACGGAGATAATCACTATGATATCATTTCTGCTTTTATTAAAAGTATGAGGGGTTCAGACCCGGATGCTGCAGTCTATTATCTGGCAAAAATGCTTTATGCCGGAGAAGATGTAAAATTTATCGCCCGCCGTATCATGATCCTGGCTTCCGAAGATATCGGAAATGCAGATCCTCAGGCTCTTTGTGTAGCTTCTGCAGCTGCTCAGGCTGTAGAAAGAGTCGGAATGCCGGAATCCCAGATCATTCTCTCACAGGCAGCAGCCTATATGGCCTGCGCTCCTAAAAGCAACTCAGCCGTCAATGCAATTTCCGCTGCCATGGAATCTGTCAGAAATACTCAGACTACGGTTCCTGTGCATCTTCAGGACGCGCATTACGGAGGACATGAAAAACTTGGAAAAGGTATTGGCTACCAATATGCCCACAATTATCCCAATCATTATGTAAATCAGCAATATCTTCCTTCTGAAATTCAGGATCAGCATTTTTATGAACTTAGTGACATGGGCTATGAAAAAACTTTAAAAGAACATATGAAAAAAATCGGAGCTCTTTAAAAGAGCCCCGATTTTTTTGAGATGGAATTATTATTTATCGTCTTTTCTTCTTCTGAGACGCTGAATAAGTCCGATCATTGCACCACTACCTAATAATCCAGCAAATAATGGCATTGTGTTTGTCATATCACCAGTTCTCGGATTGTTTGTCTGAGTCTGAGCCTGGTTCTGGTTTGTATTGGTGTTGTTATTGTTATTGTTGTTATTGTTGTTGTTATTGTTGTTGTTATTGTTGTTGTTATTGTTGTTATTATTGTTGTTGTTATTGTTGTTATTATTGTTGTCGTTGTTATCCGGATCCGGAGTTGGTGTCGGATCATCCGGGTCTGGAGTTGGTGTTGGATCTGTCTCAGCAAGACGAACAGTTACAACTACTGTGCCATCTTCGATTGGAAGATCACCAACAATTGCTACAACGTATCCTTCCGGAACATCTGTCAGAGCGTTTGTGTTGACATATGTAGCATCTGCATCAAGCTGAAGAGCGCCTGTACCAACAACTTCGCCATCCTCAGTTACATACTGAACTGTAACATCCTGAACGTTTTCAATCTTTCTAACCTGAACTTCTGCTACAGTAGCGCTTCCAAGCCAGATATCTCCAACAGTTACAAGCTCATAGCCTTCCGGTACATCTGTCAGCATACTTGTGTTGAAGTATGTTGCATCCTCAGGAATTGTAATCTGAGAAACTGCGATCTCTGTTCCGTCTTTTTCATCAACGTAGCCGATCACGATGTCTTTCTCGCGAACTGCAGATTTTCTTACTTCTACATTTACTGTATCGTTCTCACCGATGTATACATCGCCAACCTCGCAAAGCTCATAGCCTTCCGGTACTGCTGTAAGAACGCTTGTGTTAAATGTTGTTGCATCTGCTGCTACTTTGATTGCTTCGATTCCGTTTTCGAACGGCATCTTTGTCTCTTCGTCAATATAGCTTACATATACTGTTCTCTCTGTAACAACTTTTCTTACTTCTACGTTTACAGTGTCATTTTCGCCAATGTATACGTCGCCTACTGCGCAAAGCTCATAGCCTTCCGGTACTGCTGTAAGAACGCTTGTGTTAAAAGATGTTGCATCTGCTGCTAACTTGATCTCTTCGATTGCATTTTCAAGAGGCATCTTTGTCTCTTCGTCAATGTAGCTTACGTATACAGATTTCTCTGCTTTTC
>NZ_CABVDF010000187.1:0-5646 GCF_902497045.1 uncultured Blautia sp.
TAATAAATTCACTTAACAGATTGAAAGAACGAAAAGGCAGAAAACAGAAAAGGGGTGAACTTATGCTGAAAGAATGGATACCGGCAGAGATTCCGGAAAAAGAAGAAATGGAAATACAGCTTGACCGGGACAGGGATAAGCTTTATGAACTTCAGATGAAGATCAAGGAATATAAGGTTCCGGTTCTTGTACTGTTTGAGGGGTGGGCAGCCGCCGGAAAAGGCAGCACCATCGGAAAGGTGATCAAAAATATCGATCCCCGGTTTTTTAAGGTGGCAGCCATGTCTGCACCGTCGGAAGAGGAACTGAGAAAGCCGTTTCTTTACCGTTATATGAAACAGATTCCCGAAGAGGGGAAATTTACCTTTTTGGATTCCGGATGGATGGAACAGATCACAGGAGAAGTACTGAAAAAAGAGCTTTCAGGTCCGGAGTATGAGAAACGGATCGAAAGTATCCGCCGATTTGAGCGGCAGCTGACAGACAATGGATATCTGGTTCTGAAATTTTTTATGCATATTGAAAAAGAAGAGCAGGATTCCCGTTTGAAAAAACTGATGGAGGAGGAAGACACCAGCTGGAGAGTGACGAAATTTGACCGGTGGCAGAATGAACATTACGGCAAATGCAAAAAAGTATTTGACAGGTATATGAAGGATACCAATCTTCCTTCAGCACCATGGTATATCATAGATGCTGAAAACCGGAAATGGGCGGAACTTCAGGTAATGGATATCCTGATCAGCAGCATTGAGGTTGCCATGCAGAATCGGAATCATTCTTCGCCTATTCTTCAGAACGTATTTCCTCTGGTAAAAATGCCTAAACTGGCGGAAATCGAGCTTCAGAATAAAGAAATCAGCGAAGAGGAATACAGAAGCGAACTGAAAAGCCTTCAGAAACGTCTGGGAGAACTGCATAACCGTCTTTATCGGAAAAGAGTTCCGGTGATCATTACCTATGAAGGCTGGGATGCGGCAGGGAAGGGCGGAAATATAAAACGGATCACAGGCGCACTGGATCCAAGAGGCTATGAGGTTCATCCCATCGCCAGTCCGGAGCCTCACGAAAAGTCCCGCCATTACCTATGGAGATTCTGGACAAGGCTTCCAAAAGACGGCCATATCGCCATTTTTGACCGTACCTGGTATGGGCGTGTCATGGTGGAGCGTCTGGAAGGCTTCTGCACAGAAAATGACTGGAAGCGCGCCTATAACGAGATCAATGAGTTTGAAAAGGAACTTTCAGACTGGGGTGCCGTGATCATTAAGTTCTGGGTACAGATCGATAAGGATACTCAGCTTGCCAGATTTACAGACAGGCAGAATAATCCGGAGAAACAGTGGAAGATCACCGATGAGGACTGGCGTAACCGGGAAAAATGGGATCTTTATGAAGATGCTGTAGATGAAATGCTTAAAAAGACAAATACTGCTTTTGCTCCCTGGCATATTCTGGAATCTGTAGATAAAAAATATGCCCGGATCAAGGCTCTGAAGATTGTAATTAAAGAACTGGAAAAGGCCCTGGATTAAGGGCCTTTTTCCATGTGAAAAATAAGTTCAGTGATTTTTTCTCAGTTCGGTAGGTGTAGCGTGAAAACGCTCCTGAAACATTCTGCGGAACAGTTTATAATTTGTGAAGCCGTGTTGTTCCAGAATGTCAGAGATTTTGTTATTGGTAGAAATAATGTCTTTATATATTTTTGACAGTCTTAATTCATTCTGATATTCCAGAAAAGTAACTCCCATACATTTTTTAAAAAAACGGCAGAAATACTTAGGCTGCAAAATAGCAATTTCCGAGATTTCATCCAGGGAGATAGGACGATTATAATTTTCTGCAATATAGTCCAGAACAGGTTTCAGCCTTTCCAGATTGCGGCTGTGACGGGCTGTTGTTTCCGGAATGGACTTGACAGAAAAATTATGATAAAGCTGAAAAAGGATTTCAAAAAGGAGACTGTTAAACCGGAGTACGGCTCCATCCGGTTGAAGATCTACCAGAAGCTGCATTTTCAGAAGAGTTTCTTTAAATATTTCAACTTTACTCTGAAGAACAGAATTTTCTGTCGGATCTGTAAGGCTGAACTGAAGATTTCGGGAATCCGGGATGAACTTTTCCATAAAATTTTCCGGAATTTGAAATACAATGGCGCGGTTAGGTTTTGCACAGAGAGTGGAATGGATCAGGCTGGAGGATACCATGATGCACTGACCGGCATTTAATTCACGGGAAACGCCGGAAATCGTAATCTTCAGACTGCCTTCCAAAATGTAGATGATTTCCAGGGCATCATGCCAGTGAGGTGCGATATAGCTTCCCTGATCTACAGAAGTAAAAAAGCGTACATTTGTTTTGTCATTTAGTGGAATCAATTCATAATTTGTTGGAGTCAGACGTCTTTCCATGATAAAATCTCCTTTTTTAAAAAATAAAAAGATACTATCAACCTACTGATTAGATACTAACATATCTGGCAGATAAAAGGCAAATGCTTTATGATATAGGCATAGATCAGTTATGGCGCCTGAATAAAGATCAAAATACAAGGAAAAAGAGATTTTAGTATCTTAAAAGGGAGGATACCAATGAATGAAAAGAGAAAACTGACTCCTGCACTGCTTTTTGAAAGATTCTGTTACGGGTGCGGAGATTTTGGGTGCAATATTATTTATACGGCAATGTCTGCCTTTCTGCTTTTTTATTATACGGATTATGCCGGAGTAAATGCAGCAGCAGTGGGAACAATCATGCTAATCTCCAGAGTTTTTGACGGAGTCAGCGATATCATCATGGGAATGATTGTGGATCGCACCCGGTCAAAATATGGAAAAGCCAGGGTCTGGATACTGAGAATGTGTATTCCTTTTGCATTATCAGGAATCCTGCTGTTTTCTGTACCGGCATCTCTCGGAACGACTGCAAAACTGGTATATGTATTTATTACATATAACCTGGTCTCCACAGTTGTTTATACAGCGATAAATGTTCCTTATTCATCTTTGAATGCCTTAATGACTCAGAACCCATATGAAAGATCTGTACTTAGTATTTTTCGTAACCTTCTTGCAACAGCAGGAACGCTCACTATTAATATGGTGACACTTCCTCTTGTGGAGTTTTTTGGGGATAATACAGCAGCTTGGACGAAAACTTTTGCTGTACTGGGAATTCTGGCAGTGATTGCGTTTATTCTGACTTTTGCAGGAACAAAGGAGCGTGTACACTCTATAGCAGAAATAAATGGAGAGACTGAAAAAATATCTTTTTTAGAAGGATTGAAATCTTTGTTTGCCAATAAATACTGGATCATGATGATCTGTGTTCTGGCTCTTTTCTTCCTATATTATGCCATTAATGGAGGAACTACAGTATATTATGCAAAGGATATTCTCGGAAACAGGGATTTGGTGGGAACGATCAATGGAATCTTTAATGTAATTCAGATTGCAGCGATGTTCTTTATTGCAGGCCTGGTAAAAAAATATGGAAAAAGAAATATTTTTTCTCTGGGTCTAGTTTTGTCCACTGTGGGTATGCTGATTCTTGAATTTGGCGGCGGAAATATGTCTGCGATTGTTGTTTCCAGCCTGGTCAGAGGAGTTGGGAATGCCTGCGGCGGAGCAACGATGTGGGCAATGGTTTCAGACACCATAGATTATGGTGAGTGGAAAACAGGTCATCGTACTGAAGGTCTGGTAAACAGTGCCTGCAGCTTTGGTTATAAGATTGGAAACGGCGTGGGTTCTGCGCTTTTGGGAATCATTCTGGAAATTGGAGGTTATGTAGGAGAGGCTGCCGTACAGTCTGCATCTGCATTATTTTCTATCCGTCTGTGCTTTGTATGGATCCCGATTGCAGTATTTGCAGCCTGCTTTGTGATTTTGAGATTTTATCATCTGGATAAAGAATTTGACGGAATTATCCGGGATCTTCATAAAAGAGCAGAAAAAGCAGCAAAATAAAAACAAATCAGGAGGGTGTAACAATGATTCAAAATCCAATACTTCCGGGGTTTCATGCGGATCCCTGTATATGCAGAAAAGGTAATGATTTTTATATCGCAGTGTCTTCTTTTGAGTGGTTTCCGGGAATTCCCATTTATCATTCCAGAGATATGAAAAACTGGGAACTTTATTCCCATGCGCTTCAGAATGCAGAGAATCCGGATCTGAAAAAGCTGCCCAGTGCCAAGGGAATCTGGGCACCCTGTCTGACTTATTGTGAGGAAGACGACCTTTTTTATGTGGTTTATGGTGTGATGAATTCCATGAATGCCAGATACTTTGACGTAGATAATTATCTGATTACTGCAAAAGACCCAAAAGGTCCATGGAGTGAACCGGTTTATCTTCATTCTACGGGATTTGATGCTTCCATGTTCCACGACGATGACGGTAAAAAATATATTGTTGCTCTGGACTGGGAAACAAGAACCGCGTACGAAAAACCAGGTTCGATCAATATTGTAGAGTATGATCCGGTACAAAAGAAGATCAAGGGCATGCCAAAGGCTTTCTGGAGAGGCGGCACAGACCGGGGATGTATAGAAGCACCGCATCTGACAAAAAGAGGCGGGTATTATTATATTATGTGTGCGGAAGGCGGAACAGGATATTACCACAGTGTGACGATGGGACGGTCCAGAAATGTATGGGGACCTTACGAGGCGGATCCCTGCAATCCAATTGTGACTTCCTGTCCCGGAGATGTAAATGAACGTTCTGACTGGGATCATTTAAAGCCAAGATATTATAATCCGGACAGTGTGCTTCAAAAATCCGGACATGCAAGCTATGTAGATCTTCCAAATGGAGAAACCTGGCTGGTACATCTGACTGCAAGACCTTTTGTTCCTGAACTTCGCTGCACACTGGGAAGGGAGACAGCAATCCAGCGTATGAAATGGACAGAAGACGGATGGCTTCGTATGGAAAAAGAAGGAAATCTGGCTCAGGAATTTGTACAGGAGAGTATGCTTCCGGAATTTAAGGCGCAAAAAATTCCGGCACATGATGATTTTGATTCAGAAAATCTGGGAATTGGATATTATTCGCCAAGGATCGATGCAAGAACCTTTGTAGATCTGAAATCCCGTCCGGGCTGGGCAAGACTTCGGGGGCAGGAATCAGGATGCTCTCTGAATAGAGTAAGTATTCTTGCGAGAAAGCTCACCAGTGTGTCTGCACAGATAACTACCAGGCTTGATTTTACGCCTCTGAGTTACCAGCATACAGCAGGACTGATCCTTTATTATGACAATATGAATTTTATCTATCTTTACAAGTATTACAGCGATACCTTAGAACACAGTGCAATATCAGTGCTCCAGGTAGAAAATGGAGAAAAAAGGGAGTTCAGCCAGGACAGAACCTTTGTGGAAGACGGGCAGGATATCTATATGCGGCTTAAGATACAGGGAAGAGATTCTCAATTCCAGTGGTGCCTAGATGGAGAGACTTATCAGAATATCGGGCCACGCTTTGACACAAGCAAGTTTTCTGATGAGTATTCACAGTTTGGTGAGTTTACAGGAGCATTTGTGGGAATCACCTGCGGGGATCGCATGATGCATGAGCATACAGCTGATTTTGATTTTTTTGATTATCAGGCAGACGAAACAGCAGCAGTAAAATAGAGAAA
>NZ_CABVDF010000188.1:0-5626 GCF_902497045.1 uncultured Blautia sp.
ATTTCCTGTCGGATAAGGGGTCTTTTTGTTTTTATAAAAAGTTTAGAATTATTCAGAACAATCTGTGCTATAATAAGCAGACAGAAATCTTATCTTTTTGCCGGGATTCTTCCGGCAGTTTTCCATTTTTGAAAAAAATCAATATGCAGGATTCGGCTGTGGGTATTTGTACAAAGTCTGTCCGCCTGACTTGAAGTTTTCCTGTATGTAGAAAGACGAGGGGAGAGGATCGCATCGAACTGATCGGAATCATTTTAAAAGGGAGATACTGTATTGTAGACCGGATCGGCAAAGGAGGACAGGGAACACTGTATCTTGCCAGGGACATCGATCTGGGTATTTACCGGGCGGTGAAAGAACTGCCTTTGGAAAGAAAAAAGGAAGCGGAATTTCTGCGTCTTCTGGACCATCCGTCGCTGCCTCGGATGATCGATTACACAGAGCAGAAAGACAGATGTTTTCTGGTGATGGAATATATTCAGGGAAAATCCCTGAGACAGTATCTGGAAGAAGGCAGGACATTTTCGGCAGAAGAGATAATTTTTATGGGAAGAAGGATACTGGATATCTTGTCTTATCTTCATTCCAGAAAACCGGCTGTTTATTATGGAGATCTGAAGCCGGAAAATCTGATGCTGACGGATAATGGAGCCTTGTATCTGATTGATTTTGGAAGTGCGGTACTGGGGTATGACAGGCAGAAGACCCTGTGCTATGGAACAAAGGGGTACGCAGCGCCGGAACAGTATCAGGGAATCATAAAAGAAACCAGTGATATTTACGCATTTGGAAAAACACTGGAGAGCCTTTGCGGAAAAAGACGTTTTCAGTGTTTTGTGCAATATCCCTATCTGGCGTTTTTTATCTGGAAATGCTGCCGTACACAACCGGAAAAAAGATGGAAAAATGCAGAAAATGCCATAGACGGGCTGAAAAAACTCCAGCCGTTATCCTTGAAGAGATGGCGTGGCCTTGCTTTGCTTATGTGCGGGATCATGACTGCTGTTTTGTGCTTGCGTATTTATATAGGTATACAGAAACCATTGGTTTCTTTTGAAACAGCTGTTTCTTCTGTGATTTCTCTGTATGGGACAATGGATTTTCAATCCGGAGGAAAAAATATCCGGGAAATAGTATTCAGTCAGGTAGAGGAACATAGCAGGAGCTTACTGTATCTATATGACAGACCGGAGCAGCAGATCAGGCTTTTATATCTGCTGGCAGAAAACAGTGAGCTTCAGGGAAATCTGGTAAAGGCGGAGGGATATTACAGACAGCTTACAAAGGAAAGAAGTGCAAAAGAAGAGGAATATGCCGCTTATGGTCTGTTCCTGGCAAGACAGGGAAGGGGAGAGGAGAGCCTGGATCTATATGAAAAATTCAAGAGAAAAAGAAAAAAGGAAAAGCTGAAACAGAGAGGATGGAATTTTAGGATATGGAACCAGTATTTAAAGAAATATACGGAGGGAGATTATGAATAAAAAATTCGGGAATGCAATCCTTATGATCGTGCTGCTGATGTATTCCGGGAATATATCGGCTATGTCTGCAGATCAGGAGCTTGGAGGCTTTCAGGTAGAGATGGGAACAGGAGAAAATACAGAGCTTCCCTGGGATTGGGATGAAGCGGCAGGGAATCCGGGAGTTCAAGATGAGCCGCAGGAAGAAATCTGGGAAGATACGGAACCACAGGAGGAAGAGGGGGGAGAGACAGGAGGAGTCTCGTATCCGGTTCAGGAAAATACAGGGAACGTTTATGCGCCGGAAAATGAAGCATCAGGAAATGCCGGTATTTCTCAGGAAACCTTCTGGTCTGGCGGAGAAGCGCAAAACACCTGGGAAACGGTCATGAGCAATACACCTGCAGCGGTACCTTCGCCCTCTTTGACGCCAGAACTCTCTCCGTCACTTTTGCCTGCGGTTACAGCAGTTCCCTCTCCAGCATTTCCTGAACCGTCTGCTCTTCCCACTGAAATAAAGAATACTGAGAAAGAAAAAACAAAGTTCTGGAAGTCAGAAGAGGCTCCAAAACTGCTATGCTGGAAAGGCGAAACAGACAGAAATCCATGCCTGAGAATCCGGGAAAAACGGGAAGTGCAGATACTTTATTTAAAAATAAATGGAAAAGATACCAAATGGGAATGGCAGGGAGATTGTATTGTTCCAGTACAAAAAAGTCAACAGGATCCCTTGGTGGAGAAAGTTGTTACGGAACTGGCAGTTCTGGATTATGGAGATCATGTGCACGGAATTTTCATAGACGAAAAAAATAAATCATGATATACTGTTTCTGATAAGTAGAAACTTTTGATTCATACACATTGGAGGAATTTATGTATAAAGTGATTTTATTTGATCTGGATGGAACACTGACAGAATCAGGCGAGGGAATAACAAAATCTGTGCAGTATGCACTGGAAAAACTGGGGCAGCCGGAGCCGGATCTTAAAAAGCTTGAAGTATTTGTAGGCCCGCCTCTGCTTCAGCAGTTTATGAAATACGCAGGTCTGGATGAGGAAACAGCGGTCAAGGCGGTTGAGTATTACAGAGAACGATATACAGATATCGGAATATTTGAGAATGAGGTATATCCAGGTGTGGAGGATATGCTGGATAAGCTGAGAGGAAAAGGATATATCCTGGCGGTGGCTTCTTCCAAACCAGAGCGTTTTGTAAAAAAAGTGCTGGATCATTTTGATCTTACAAAATATTTTCATGAAATCGTAGGAAGCGAAATGAATGGTGGACGGACAAGTAAGGCTGATGTGATCGAAGAAGCGCTTGACCGGCTCCATATGGCAGATCACCGGGATCAGGTGGTTATGGTAGGAGACAAGGAGCATGATGTTTTTGGCGCCCGTAAAGCCGGGCTTAAGTGCCTGGCAGTCTCTTATGGATATGGTTCAGAAGAAGAACTGAAAAATGCAAATCCGTTAAAGATTGTAGATTCTGCGCAGGAAGTGCTTGGTTTTTTCTCTTAAGCCCTCTGCATAAACAGAGTCCTTTGAAGCAGGTGTGGAGGGCAGTATATCCCTGCGGGATCCATTTTCTGATCAGTCAGGTTATTGCCAATACAGCTTTAGCTGTGATCTTATATGGGATGGGCGGAACAGTGGAAGATTTTGCTTCCTATACAATTTTTCTTACGGGAATTTCTGCTCTTTTGACGATGCTGCCATGTGTATTTTTTTATAAAAAAGACAGAAATGCGCGAGTGCTGGGCGGTCTTATACCGGAAAAACCAGGACGAAAACTGACTCCGGGGACTGTTTTACTTCTGCTTCTTCTGGGCGCAGCATGTTCTGTGTTTGCAAATATTCTGGTGGCTATGCTTCAGAATATCCTGAATGTTCAGGCGTATCAGGAAAATATGGAACAGATCATGAGCGGAAAAAGCTTTTTTATGCTGATCTTCTGGATGGGGATCATAGCGCCGGTGGCGGAAGAGATGGTATTTCGCTGGCTGATCTATCTGCGTCTTCGGGATCACATGAAAATGGCAGCGGCAGCTGTAATTTCCGGAGTTTTCTTTGGAATATACCATATGAATCTTGTACAGGCAGTTTATGCAGGAATCCTTGGCATCGTATTTGCATATATCTTGGAACTTACAGGAAATTTATGGTCCAGTGTTCTGCTGCATATGGGGGCAAATATCTGGTCTCTTGTAATGCCGGAGCTGCTTGTCCGTATACCGGAAGAAAACTATGTGATGGTTGTTCTGACAATGGAAGCAGTACTTTTGGTGGTATTTACTGTGGGAGTCCGGCATTTAAAAAGAAATGCAGCCAAAACGAGAATGATATAAAAAAAGACCTTTAAGACAGGCAGTAATAAAATTGCGCAAGTCTGTTTTAAGGGTCTTTTCATTTTATAAAGATTTAAGAAAACTTTTCTTGTAGCGATAGGTTTGATATGGTAACATTAGTGTATTAATACACTTAATACACTTGCGCTTCAAAAAATGAAGGGAGGAGAAGATCATCATTATTTTAGATCATCAGGATCGCAGACCGATTTATGAGCAGGTTACAGAACGTTTTCGTATTTTAATCTATCAGGAGGCATTGCCTTCCGGGAGCCGACTTCCCTCTGTTCGTCAGCTTGCTATGGATCTTTCTATTAATCCCAATACGATTCAGCGTGCATATGCAGAATTAGAACAGGAGGGATTGATCTATTCGATAAAGGGGAAAGGAAATTTTGTGGCAGATACAAGGAGCATACAGGAAAAAAAACGGGGGGATTACCGCAAAGAACTGATCCAGACAGTTCATAAAGGTCAGGAGATAGGCATTTCCAGAGAGGAACTGGTAACTGTGGTAGACCAATGTTATGAGGAGGGGAATCATGATTGAGATTAAGGACTGCAGCAAAGCGTTTGGCGCAGTAAAAGCCGTAAATAAGGTTTCTCTGGAAGTTGGTGAAAGGGAAGTCTTTGGGCTGGTAGGAAGCAACGGCGCAGGCAAAAGTACTCTTTTGCGCATGATCGCAGGGGTGATGAAGCCTGATGAGGGAGAAATCAGGATTGACGGAATTTCGGTATATGATGACGAAAAGGCAAAATCATTTTTGTTTTATATATCAGACGACAGTTATTTTCCATCTGATTATACACCGGGAGATATGGCGAATTTTTACAGGTATTATTATCCCAGATTTGATATTCAGAGGTTCTATAAGTTTCTGCATCAGTTTGGACTGGATGAAAAGAAAAGAATCAGCAGTTTTTCAAAGGGGATGAGAAAACAGCTGAATGTGCTTCTGGGAGTCAGTGCAGGAACCAAATATCTTCTTTGCGATGAGACGTTTGACGGACTGGATCCTGTAATGCGTCAGGGAGTCAAAAGCCTTTTTGCTGCGGAGATCATGAGCAGGGAGTTTACTCCCGTGATCGCATCTCATAATCTTCGGGAACTGGAGGATATCTGCGACCATGTGGGACTTCTTTATAAAGGAGGGATCCTGTTATCCAGAGATCTGGAGGATATGAAGTTTCATATACATAAGATACAATGTGTGCTTTCTGACAAGTCGCAGGAACGGCAGCTTCAGAAAGAACTTAATATTTTGAAGATGGAACATCAGGGCTCGCTGCTTCTGATCACAGCTCGAGGAACAAGGTCTGCAATCCTGGAACGGATCCAGGAAAAAAATCCTTTATTCTGTGAGATTCTTCCTCTTACGCTTGAAGAAATTTTTATTAGTGAAACGGAGGTGGCCGGATATGAAATCAAAAATCTGTTCTTCTAAATATGTAAAAACAGTATCGAAAGGAAAGGGATGGATTCCTGCGTTCCTTACTCTGGGTTTCCTTCTGGCTTTTCCGGTAGTCAGCCTGCTGATGATAGGCAACTGGAGGGGAAGCGGCTATACGTCGGAACAGATGGAATTTCTTTATGAAAATCTGTGGAAAGATGGTTTTCTTCTTACAGGAGGATTCGTAGCTGTAGCGGCAGCAGTTTTAAACGGCATTAATGGGTTTATCTATTTGTATTCTAAACGTCAGACAGATTTTTATCACAGTCTTCCAGTAAAACGTTCGCGAATGTTCTGGAACCGGATTTATACAAGGGCACTGAAAAAGTCTGATTCTAAAAAAGAATTGGGCTTTTTTATTATTTCC